>JAJFGY010000139.1 GCA_021775935.1 Alphaproteobacteria bacterium | reverse complement strand
GTTTGATAGTTGCAAATGACAACTACGCTGAGGCACGTCTAGCTGCGTAAGCGGTTCGACTGTTTCGAACTTAGTCCTGTGAGTTAGCGCTTACAGGCGGGGTTCGGAGGCACCTGGCAACAGAAGCCTCCACTTTTCTCCTCACCCACCGAGCGAGAAACACCCACGGAGACACCATGTCAGATTCCCACAACATAACCCCCCGCGATCCCGGTTTTGAGTTTTCCGATGACCTTCCGGTAAATTGGCATTCAGCCAATCCCGTCATCTCGCATATGTACAATGGGCTGTCTGTGACATTCCCAGATGGCGAAAAGTTTTTCGTGGACAGCGTACGTCACTTCCGTGATGAGATTACAGATCCCAATTTGGCAGAGGATGTTCGTCGCTTCACGATTCAAGAGAATATACATTCCCGTGAACACGTGGCTTACAACAAGTACTTGGCCGCTAACGGCCTCAGGCCCGAGCCACTCGAAGCCGGCGTCCGGTTCGGCATGAACCTTTCTCGAAAACTGCCCAAGCGAATGCAGTTGGCAATCACCTGCGCCATTGAACATTTCACAGCTCTCTTTGCAGAGGTCTTGCTCTCCGACCCTCGCGCTTTAGAAAATGCGCACCCTGACATCGCAAATATCTGGCGTTGGCATGCGATGGAAGAATCGGAACACAAGGCCGTCGCCTTTGATGTTTCAAAAACGGTTGATCCGGGGGTGGGCGGCTATCTGCGTCGCTGCCTCGCCATGACAGTCACGGCCATCAACTTCAATCTGATTTCGTTCTTCCATGTGCTGTATCTGCTCAAACAGTCTGGCGATCTCTTCAATCGCAGCGCCTGGGCGGAGGCAATGGCTTATTTTTGGGGAAAGCCAGGGGTGTGGCGCCGTGTACTAGCGGGCATCCCCACCTACTATCGACCTTCCTTTCATCCCAACGACCGGGACACAGATGCACTCGTCAAGAAATGGCGGGCCTGGTACGCAGACGCTGTTCAAACCAGTTGAGTTAAGACCGCACTCTACCTAGGGTGACCCCAACAAAAGACTTTTGGGGGACCGAATTGATGAAACGTATTTTGATTGGTGTGGGTGTCTTTCTGTTGGTCGCCTATGCTGGCATATATTTCTTTGCGTCAGGCCTCATCGAAGGCAGTGTGAACCTCGTAGAGGAACATGAACCCTACGACATCACCGAAGACGCCCGAGCCTTACACAACACATTGACCGTCGTGGACCTCCACTCTGACACCATGTTGTGGGGTCGGAACCCACTGAACCGCAGCTCGACAGGACATGTGGACGTTCCCCGTATGGTCGAGGGCAATTTGGCCCTGCAAGTGTTCTCCTCAACAACAAAATCACCAGCCGGCCAGAATTACGAGAGCAACTCAGCGGATGCCCGCGATCAGCTCACCCCCGTAACAGTGTTGGGACTTTGGCCGATCAAGTCCTGGACGAGCATCTATGAACGCGCGGTCCACCAAGCACGCGAACTATACGCTTCAGAAGTGCAGGATCCTGAGGCACTGCTTGTTGTCACCTCACGCAATGATCTGGACGCGCTCTTGGAAGCAAGGAGCGAAGGAAAGCCTGTTGTCGGAGGCATCCTTCTCACCGAAGGCAGTCATCCGCTCGAAGGGGACCTCGCCAATGTGCAGAAACTCTATGATGAAGGGTATCGCATCATGGGGCTCCAGCATTTCTTTGACAATCGTCTGGGCGGATCTCTTCATGGGCAGTCCGGCGAGGGTCTGACCGAATTTGGAAAAGCAGCTGTACGAGAAATGGAGCGCCTCGGCATCATCATCGACGTAGCGCACTCCTCCCCAGCTGTTGTGCGCGATGTGCTCGCCATATCAAATCGGCCCATCATCGTCTCCCACACAGGCCTCAAAGGGGCCTGCCATACGAAACGCAATCTTGAAGATGATTTGATGAAAGAGATTGCGGCCAAAGGCGGGCTTATCGGCATTGGCTTCTGGGATGCAGCAGTATGCGACTACACGCCAGCGGGTATCGTGAGATCCGTGCGCTATGGCATTGATCTATTGGGCGTCGATCACGTCGCGCTCGGATCAGATTATGACGGCACCACCACTGTGCTGATGGACGCGGCTGAAATTCCCGTGCTCACCCATGAAATGCTGAAAGCCGACTTCACCAAAGAAGAGATCAGAAAGGTGATGGGCGAAAATGCGGTGAGGCTGCTTCGGGATCTTTTGCCTCAGGAATGACCTCTCCCGTCGCAACGCTGGACGCCCCTTCGAATCGCTGCTTCAATGGGGCTAACAACTTGCGCATTTTCTGCAAAGGTGACTTCACCGCTGCGGTTCGAAGATGTGACCCAACAAAGACACAGAGTGTTTTTGGTGCGCTTAACCGCACCAAAATGCTCTCGGAGACCTAAATGGCCGAAGACCAGATGCGATATGACGTGCTGACGCAGAAGGCGCTGCTCGCTGTCGTTCGTGACGCGCTCGTTATTGCAGCGACGGAAGGCCTGCCCGGGGAGCATCATTTCTACGTCTCGTTCAAGACCGAGGCACCAGGCGTCGATA
This sequence comes from Alphaproteobacteria bacterium, assembly GCA_021775935.1. Lineage (GTDB taxonomy): Bacteria > Pseudomonadota > Alphaproteobacteria > Parvibaculales > Parvibaculaceae > Mf105b01. The sequence goes on along the minus strand of JAJFGY010000139.1, from coordinate 13,306 downwards.
TTTCCGATCGGCTAAAAAGTCAGTATCCCGAAGAGATGACGATTGTGCTGCAGCACCAGTTTTGGGATCTCAAAGTCGGCGATGACGGATTTTCCGTGGGGCTTTCCTTCGATAAAACACCCGAACGCCTTGTCGTTCCCTATTCAGCTCTTGTTGGGTTCTTCGACCCAAGCGTTCAGTTTGGCCTGCAATTTGTGCCAGAAGGCGACGCAGCAGAGATAGAAACTGCCACAGAAGCGCCAGCAGACATTTTCGAGCCGGCCACCCCTGCGCTGACGTCAACGTCAGAACCAGGTGATGAAGACCATAGCGGCGAAGTCGTCAGCCTGGATGCTTTCCGGAAAGACCGGTAACAGCCCGAGCCTGCCCACCCCAAGCGCGCACCCAGATTTGGCCTGCATTCAAAGGCATGCTAAATGAGCCCGCGCGGAACGTTCGCATCAACACCCCACTGAGACCTATTGCCTGCAAGCCGGAGAGACCCTTATGAGCCAGACACGCACAGAAACCGATACTTTTGGCCCTATTGAAGTTGCATCGGACAAATATTGGGGTGCTCAGGCACAGAGATCTCTCGGCAATTTCAAAATCGGCTGGGAAAAACAACCCATGTCGGTTGTTCGGGCACTCGGCATTGTCAAACGCGCCTGCGCTGAAGCCAACATGTCGCTCGGCAATCTGGACGAGACAGTCGGCAAGGCCATGATCGAAGCGGCCCAAGAAGTCATCGATGGCAAACTGAACGATCATTTTCCGCTGGTGGTTTGGCAGACCGGGTCCGGAACCCAGTCCAACATGAATTCCAACGAAGTGATTTCCAATCGGGCTATTGAGATCCTCGGCGGCACGATGGGCACCAAAGACCCCGTGCACCCAAACGATCACGTCAATATGAGCCAATCATCGAACGACACCTATCCCACGGCAATGCACATTGCCTGTGCGGAGCGCATCGTTCATGGACTTATCCCGGCGCTCAAACATTTGCATGCGGCTCTCGTCGCCAAGCAGAAAGCATTCGACCACATCATCAAAATCGGTCGGACGCACACCCAGGACGCGACGCCGTTGACGCTCGGCCAGGAATTTTCCGGTTATGCAGCACAGGTGGCCTCCGCTATTGAGCGCATTGAACTCACACTTCCGGGCCTGCTTCAATTGGCACAAGGGGGCACAGCTGTCGGCACTGGCTTGAATGCGCCAATAGGCTTTGCCGAAAAAGTCGCTGACAATGTCGCAACTATTACAGGCCTGCCTTTCATCACGGCACCCAACAAGTTTGAAAGCCTCGCCGCGCATGACGCGATGGTCTTTTCCCACGGCGCAATCAATGCAGCAGGCGCAGCCCTCTTCAAAATCGCCAATGACATTCGGTTGCTTGGCTCCGGGCCCCGCTCTGGCCTTGGCGAACTGGCCCTGCCGGAAAACGAGCCGGGATCGTCCATTATGCCTGGCAAGGTAAATCCCACTCAGTGCGAGGCTCTCACCCAGGTCTGCGCCCATGTCGCAGGCAACAATGCAGCTCTAACCTTCGCAGGCAGCCAGGGACATTTCGAGCTCAATGTGTACAACCCGATGATGGCCTATAACTTCCTGCAATCGGTTCAACTGCTCGGCGATGCCGCCGTGAGTTTCACCGACAATTGCGTGGTCGGCATTGAAGCCCGGGAAGATAATATCAAAGCAGCACTTGAACGCTCACTGATGCTGGTCACCGCTCTTGCACCGACGATTGGCTATGACAATGCCGCAAAAATCGCCAAGACCGCCCATAAGAACGGCACGACACTGCGCGAAGAAGCTGTCGGCGGCGGGTATGTGTCCGAAGATGAATTCGACGCCGTGGTGCGCCCAGAGGACATGATCGGTCCGAAATAAAACGCGCCCCTACCATGTCCACACAAGTTAAGCGATCCATGACCATAGCAGGTCACCGCACCTCGATCACACTAGAGCAACCTTTTTGGGACGCGCTCAAGGAAATAGCCTGTCGGGACAAACTTTCGGTCACAGAACTTGTTCGGCAGATAGATGCGAACAGAGAAGAAGCCGGATCACTCACCAGCGCTGTACGCGTCTTCATTCTCCAACGACAACAAGCCCTACCATCCAGTGACAATAGGCCGACTAATTAACTGGCCGTTCAGTGGGTGTCGGAACGTCTGACGTCTCTGCCAGTGCCTCTGGCGGTGGTGTCCCAGTGACGCCATCCAGGGGTGCATCGAGCCCTGTGCGTTCGTCAGGAACAATAATGAGATCACGGAGTGCGTCAGGCAGCTCGTCAATACCGGCCTCCTCGATGTCACGAACCAGAAGTGCCTGCGCGACAGCCTGCTGGATCGCAAGCGTGTCGTTGCGCCGCTCCAGATCTCTGAACGGTCCAGACAAGACCATTGTCAGGCCCGGCAGGGGCGGTGCGCCAGCCAGGTTCACGTCGGTCTCAACATCCGCCTCCAGCCGTACAAGGTCTACAAACGCCGCAATCTCCATATCCAGGACGCCCGCGATGCCAACTTGTTCCGGTGTGAACCGCGCCGTACCCTCCGCAACAGAGAACGAACCATCAATGTTTTCATAAGCGGTGTGGCCATTCTGAAGTGTCGCTTCGACCACACTCTCATAATCATCCATGGTCGTAAGCCCATTCAGCTCGGTTCGAAATGCGACGAGATCAAAACCTCCCAGCTGACCCGTGGTGAGAGCAAGGGATCCTTTTCCTGAAAGTGTTGACACCAGGCCAAGCAGACTGCGTCCCCGGCCTTCCAATTGCAGACTGGCAATCGCCTCACCACTGGCGAGCGTTTGCCCAAGCAACATCTTGCTGGCGTCATCCACCGACACCTCCTCCAACGCAAGGGTCAGGCCGATACCTGGAACACCTTCACCGCCTTCAAAACGGGCACCCATGGTCAAACGCCCACCGGCAAGATCAGCTGTAACGGGAGTAAATGACAACACACCATCAGTGAGCGCGCCCTTCGCGGCGACGTCTTCAAAGACAAGCCCTGCAACACTAACCTGCGACACAGTAAGGGAGAGAGAACCGTCAACCTGCGAAAGTGCTTGCCATCCAAGCGGCGCAGCAGACCAGGCTTCGTCCTCTTCCGACACAAAAAGCGGATCAAGTGCGATATTTCCGAGATCTATGGATGCTTCAATGGACGGTTTCGCGCCTGACCCGTTCATGACCCCCGTGCCAGAAACCCGCAATGCACCCGCAATCGCTTCGACATCACTCAACACAATCCGATCGCTCTGCCACTCCAAGCCACCGCCTGCGACAACGGCACCATCCCGCGCATTGGCTGACACAAGATCGGCCAGACCAGTTTGCCACCCCGCAATTGACGCAACCAGATCGAAGGAGGGTGCAGAGGCTTCAAATCGCCCGGCAAATTTCGGAGCATCAAAAACATCCGCAGTTTTGCCGCTGAGAGAAGTGGCGAAATCGCCCGCCTCAAGTCGCATACTTGTGTCAACAAGCCCCGCGCGAGGTCCAGAAAGCTGCAAGCGAAAAGTACCAGCACCCTCAAGGGGAGCGGTTGGCGTCGCGCCCAATGACAAGAACAAATTCTGTGCTGAAGGGTTGTCCAGAGAGAATAGTATGTCGAGCTGGTCAATCGATGCATCAGACGATGACCGTTTCTGATTGAAGACAAGAGAGGCAACAGAACCGTCCAGATCGCCCGATGCTTCAAGTGAGATGGCGTGCTGCCCTTCAACTTCCTCGCCACGCAGAATGTAAGAAAACAGACCATCGTTGGGCGAAGACAGGTCAGTGTTCAAAAACGCGTTGGAGATCGATGTTGCAAGCGCCGCATTGATTGTTCCTTCAAGCCCGCCAGTGGCAAAGGGCCCGATGTTAGAGACCGTCCCAACCGCTGAGACTTCGTCTCTTCCATCAATCATCGATCGGAAACGATCAACAGACAATACGCCTTCCGCAAGCGACGCGGTAACCTCAACATTGGTAAGTTCGCTATCAGGTAAGCGCACCTCGTCGAAGTCAAGAACCAGATTGGCGTCAAATGACGAGAGGTCAGCCGACCCCGCATAGGTTTCAATGTCAAAAATCTTGGCAAAATCCGCTGCATCAAATGTGGGGCCACTTAGCTCAATACTGAGCGCAGGTCGCGAACGGGACGTATAAGAGAGACCACCAGTGACCGGTACATTGTCTTCAGCTGGCTCTCCGAATAGCGCAGTGAAGGAGTAGGCCTGAAACAGTGACGGCTGAAGTGCAAGCTCGGTTTGAACACGGATCGGGCCTGAAGAGACAGAGACGGCGCCCGGTGCGCTCTTGTCATCCATCCAAACTGTTTCACGCACCCAGCTGGCAAAGCCACCAACATTGTTGATTGTCGTGTCCAACGATCCATCAAATCGAGGCGTTCCCTGCACGAGACTGATCGTGCCTTCGACCTGCGCAGAGCTTTCTCCCGGCAGTTCAGCCGTGAGTGACCGGATCAGCAACTCACCATCCTGCATACGCAAATCTGCCTTGAGATTTGAGGCATGCGCCGCACCAAAACTCAAATCGGTCAGGGCCAAATCGAGCTGCCCCAATAAACCTTCGGGGAACTGAACGAGACCGGGTGATACGTCCGCCCCCTCAAAACTTGCCAATAAAGTATCAAGAGCAAGCCGCGTGCCCGTAAGGCTCGCAGTCACCGATTGCTCACCTTGTAGCGCAATTTCGGCCTGCCCCTTGAGCAGTGTCCCTGCGACCGCCAGCTCGACATCACGCAACGACACCGCCTCACTACTGCCAACCAACCCCGCATTCATGTGAACAAGCGAAGATGGCTCTTCCTCTTGCACCAGCTTTCCCAATCGAAATTCGACCGTGCCATCCAGGCGGGCCGACGCGGTTGCACCTGTGGAGAGGCCAGAAAATGACGCGTCCCACCCAAGCACCGGTGCCGCAAGATCAATGTTTACAGGAAATGCACGATCCCCACCGAACGCCCCCATTCCAAGCGACAGGACATAGGGCTGATCCTCAAACTCAAACGTTCCATCAAATTTCAGCGGTCCAACCAATGAAGTTGCCTTGAGCTCTCCAGCGACATTCTTTAGGGACACAGAGTCAGTCGTGACGTCATCGCGATACACGACCTCGCCATTTTCAAAGAGGACAGACTCCAGACTGATTGCTTCAGGGTCAATGGACACACCCAGGTCGAACGCACCGTTCTCCGCCCAGTTAATCTTGCCGTCAACATTCCGCACGATGGTCGCCGTAAAATCGAGCGCCCGAACGCGCACCACATCAATTTCAGCGCGCAGCAGGGGGGCAAGTGAAACCTCTCCCTCAAGCGTCCCAATTTTTGCGAGCGCGACATCCGTGTCGCCAGATCCGATTTCGAGATCCCGCAGGCTGAACCGCGGGGCGGGCAGAACGACGAAGTTAATGTCACCGCCAATCTTCACCGGCAGCCCTACCCCTTGCGAGATTTGTGCTTCAATCTCAGCGCGAAAGCTGTTCCAGTCGACAATGCTCGGCCCCACAAGCGCGCCGAAAAGCAGCAGAACAATAAAACCAGCTATGTAAGAAAGAATTGAATTCACTAACGCCCGCTTCCGCGCCCCCGCAGACACCATTGATTGTCGGGTGTCCCACTTGCTTTTTTGTGACTCTCATCGACACTGTATGTAGGACAATGCCCAAAGCCTGATTGGTAGACAAACTATGGATTCTAAAGGGAAAAATATAGTCGATTTCGGCGAAGCTCGAAAAAATCTGACCAAGAAAAAGAAGGCAGGCAAACGCGCCGCCAAAGAAAAGCAGGCAGCCGAAAACCGGATCAAGTTTGGACGGACAAAAGCTGAGAAGAACAGCGCAAAACAGAGTAAAGATCGCCAGGATCAGCTGCATGAGGCTACCAAGCGAGAATCCACCCCACCTCCTACATCACAGGACCCCAAAGAATGAACGCACCATCGCCCCGAGTTTCTGGACCGTTTTCAGGGTTAAAAGTGATCGACCTGACCCGCGTTCTCGCCGGACCCTATTGCACAATGCTCCTGGCTGATTTCGGCGCGGACGTCATCAAGGTGGAAATGCCCAAACGCGGCGACGACGCTCGGCACATTGGGCCTTTCATTGAGGAGAAATCGACCTACTTCATGTCTTTGAACAGGGGAAAACGCTCAATCGCCCTGAACCTCAAAGACGAGGCTGACAGAGCGACTTTCGACACCCTGCTTGAAACCGCAGATGTGGTTGTTGAAAACTACCGCCCCGGCGCGTTCGAGAAGCTTGGCTATGACTGGGACACGCTCCACAAACGTTTCCCGTCTCTCATACTTGCCTCCGCGAGTGGCTTTGGTCAGACGGGCCCCTACAGCAAAAAACCCGCCTACGACATGGTCGTGCAGGCCATGGGTGGCATTATGAGCCTCACCGGTCATGAGGGAAACCCGCCGACCCGGGTGGGATCCTCTATAGGCGACATTGGGGCTGGCCTCTTCACCGCCATTGGTGTCGCCTCGGCCCTCTATCACCGCGAAAAGACAGGTGAAGCAACAAGGATCGACGTTTCCATGTTGGATTGTCAGGTTGCCATTCTAGAAAACGGCATCGCGCGCTATCTCGCAACAGGGCAGATACCAGGACCGCTGGGATCACGGCACCCATCTATTGCACCATTTCAGGCGTTCGCAACGGCCGATCAGCACATCGTGATTGCTGCGGGAAACGACATTCTCTTTGCCCGCATGGCGAAGGCCATTGGTGCGCTGGACCTGATTGATGATGACCGGTTCGCAGACAATGAGCTGAGGCGGCACAATGTGGAGGTTTTGTCAGAAGCGATGGAGACAACGCTCAAAACACAATCCGCCGCGCATTGGCTCAAAATCCTCGACGAGGCCGGGATTCCAAGTGGCCCCATCAACAATGTCGAGCAGGTTTTGCAAGACCCCCAAGTAATTGCCCGAAACATGGTCATCGAGACAAACGATCCAGAAATCGGCACCGTCAAAATGCCTGGCAATCCCATCAAACTCTCCGCTTTCACAGATCCGACGGAACGCCCCCCAGCACCTGCACTGGACGGTGACCGCGACGATATTTTGGCGGAGATCGTGCGCTCAAATACTTGATCGGGGGGCCTTCGAGGCCTATTTGACACTTTGTGACTGACCAGTCAGTATTTTCAAGCCAAATTGGAGATCGACATGGACCTGAAGCTCGTCGAAACAGCGTCAAACCCAGCCATTCCCTCACCTATCAAGCGGGACAATAAGCGGCCCCACCAAATATTGAACGCAGCCATTGAGCTCTTTCGGGATCGTGGATTTGAGGCGACGCGCCTGGAAGATGTCGCTGACAAAGCCGGTGTCTCAAAAGCGACCATCTATCTGTATTTCGAGAGCAAAGAAGATCTGTTTTACGCCCTCATCCGCGAAAAAGTTGTTCCCATGTTGGAGCAGACAATCGCTCAAGCCGACGCTTTTCAAGGCCCGGCATCTGAGTTCCTCCGGATGAAAGCAAAGGGAGTTGGGCGTCTGTTTGCCCATTCCGAGCAAGGCGCAATCTTGAAGCTCGTCATCTCCGAAGCACGCCGGTTTCCTGATTTATCTGACTATTATCGCACGGAAGTCCCCGAACGCGGCCTTGAGAACCTCTCAAAAGTAATCCGCCGAGGCATTGATGAAGGCGAATTTCGTGAATGCGACACTGAAGCCGCTGCCGCAGCCTTCATGTTTCCGCTCTTAATGACTGGTATCTGGATGAATTCGGTCGGCCCCGACGAGATTGTCCGTCCTGACGAAACCATTGATTTCCATTGCGAGAATTTCATCCGAGGGCTACAGGTCTAACCCTTCACATTCCCGTGCAATCTACGCAGGCCTGCTTGACCGACCTGCCCCACCCTGTTCTGATTGCCTCGACGCTTGCAATTCGCAAGCTATCGGAGAAATGGACCTGGGGGATGAACGATGGCACTGGATTTTGAGCTCACGCGACGTGGAATTCTGACAGCTGGAGCAGCGGCAAGCGCCGCAACAGCGCTTCCCGCACATGCTGAAGAAAAACCCATCAGCGCAGAGCCCCTGCCCTCCAAGAGAGCCAAGGCTCTTGATCTGGAAATGTCCTATGTCGAGATCGGCGAAGGCGATCCCATTCTGTTTTTGCATGGCAATCCGACCTCATCCTATCTATGGCGCAACATCATGCCGTATGCAGCCCCCTTTGGACGCTGCATCGCCCCCGATCTGATCGGCATGGGTGGCTCAGACAAACGTCCTCTGGTTGAGGGAGAAGACCCCGATGCGCGCTACCGCTTCTTTGAACACCAGAAATATCTGGACGCCCTTCTGGAAAACTTGGGCGTCACCGAAAACGTCACATTGGTCATTCACGATTGGGGCTCTGCGTTGGGCTTCGATTGGGCCCGGCGCAATGAAGACAAAGTAAAAGGCATCTGTTTCATGGAAGGGTTCACGAGGCCCTTTTCCTATTCGGAAATGGATTGGTTTCCCTGGGCTATGTTCAAGTCCTTCAAATCCGGCCTCGGAGAGTGGATGGTTCTTGAGCAAAACATGTTTGTCGAACAAGTCCTTCCCGCCTCTGTCCTAAGAGAATTGACACAAGAAGAAATGGGGTACTATCAGGCACCATATGTGAATGCGGGAGAGGACAGACGTCCAACACTGACCTGGCCACGAGAAGTGCCCTTTGATGGGGAACCGGCGGAGACGCATGAAATGGTTGTCCGCCTCTCAGAGTGGTTGCAATCCAACAATCTACCGAAGCTGTTCGTCAATGCAGAACCCGGCGCCCTGATCCAGGGTGAGGTGAGAGATTTTGTACGCACATGGAAGAACCAGGAAGAAATCACCGTCCGGGGTATTCACTTCATTCAGGAAGACAGCCCACATGAGATTGGTGCGGCTCTTGAAAAATGGATTCCAAAGGTAAACTCCTGACCTAAGACGCGATAATCTTGCCAGGGTTGAGGATGTTGTGGGGATCAAGCGCCCGCTTGATCGTGCGCATCATATCAACAGCCTGGCCTACCTCCTCTTCAAGAAAGGCAATCTTGCCGAGCCCGATGCCATGCTCGCCGGTACAGGTGCCTTCCAGCGCGAGGGCGCGCCGAACCATTCGATCATGTAACCGTCGCGCCTCAGCCATGTCTCGAACATTGTCGGGATCAATCAACATGATCGTGTGAAAATTCCCATCGCCCACATGCCCGACGATTGGGGCCGTAAGAAATGATGCGTCCAGATCTTCTTTCGTCTCCCGCAGACATCGCGCAAGGTTTGAAATCGGTACACAAACATCTGTTGTCATGCCCTTTTTGCCGGGCTCCAATGCCAGAGAGGCGTAATACGCGTTGTGACGGGCCTCCCAAAGGCGGGTGCGCTCCTCAGGCTCTGTGGTCCAATTGAACGCACCTCCGCCATGGTCGCTGGCTATCGCTGCAAATCGTGTCGATTGCTCTTCAACGCTGGCCGTTGTTCCATGAAACTCCAGAAACAACATCGAGCTGAGGGGCAGACTCAAGTTTGAGTAAGCGTTGCAAGCTGCCACCTGCACCTCATCCAGCACCTCAATCCTGGCTATCGGGAGCCCCGTCTGAATAGTCTCGATAACCGCATCAACCGCACCGTCAAGGCTGTCGAAAGGACAAATGCCACCCGCGATCGCTTCGGGAATGCCCTGCAATCGCAGAGTGAGCTCTGTGATGACACCGAGCGTACCCTCAGAACCAACAAGCAATCGGGTCAGATCATATCCCGCTGCGGACTTCCGTGCCCGCCCCCCGGTCGCAATGATTTCACCTGTCGCCAAGACAGCAGTGACGCTCAACACACTTTCGCGCATCGTTCCATAGCGAACTGCATTCGTCCCCGACGCGCGTGTTGCAGCCATGCCTCCGAGACTTGCATCGGCGCCCGGATCAATGGGGAAAAAGAGCCCGGTATCTCGCAAATAGGAATTGAGTTGTTTTCGTGTGACACCAGCCTCAACACGACAATCAAGATCTTCGGCATGGACCTTCAAAACACTGTTCATGAGCGACAGATCAAGGGAGACACCTCCATTAACCGCGCTCACCTGGCCTTCCAACGACGTCCCCGTACCAAAAGCAATGACGGGCATCCTAGAGGCTGCGCAGATACGCACAATTTCTGAGACTTCTGCTGTCGTTTGTGCAAAAGCCACAGCGTCTGGTGCATGGGTTTCGTGCCAGCTTTCATCATGCCCATGAGCATCACGCACCGCTGCACTCGTCTGCAGTCTGTCACCCAGAAGGGTTCGCAACGCAGAAATAACTGTCGCAAGGCGGGTCTCATCCCCATCTGTCACAATCACATCGGCCATAGCTGCACTTTACCACGAATTGGCGCTGGGTTCATGAACCTCCGGGCTTTGGAATAGATGCCTGGTCACGCTATGATCTCCCATGGCTCAAGTCCAACAGCCCACAAAGAGGCACCTGAGCCAAACAGTTAGGAGCGTGCAATGACCAACCCTTTTTCTCAGCCTTTTGAAGCACCTATCCGAAAGGTCGAAAGCAGCTGGATTGACCTGAACGGGCACATGAACATGGCCTACTACAACCTTCTTTTTGACGAGAGCTTGGATGCCATGTTCAACGAGCTGGGTATTGGCTGGGAGTACACAAAACAGGGTGTGGGGTCCTGTTTCACGGCTGAAATTCACGTCACCTATCTGGACGAGTTGAGCGAAGGCGAGCCTGTTCGGGTGACCTATCAGCTTCTCGATTGGGATGAAAAGAGACTGCACCTTTTTGGGCGGATGTATCATGCAAAAGAGGGGTACCTCGCCGCCACATCCGAACAAATGGCGATCCACGTGGATATGAAATCTCGACGTGCCGCGCCCATGCCCGCGAACGTCCAGGACAAAGCAGCTGCGATCATGAGCGCTCACAAATCCATGGAACATCCTGCACAAGCCGGCAGTGTCATAGGCATTCGTCGCAAAAAGGAACAAACCGCCTGATGCACCGCATGTTCACACTCATTGCCGCGACCCTTCTGGGGTTTCCTTCTGCCGCTCTTGCCTTTGCGGATTGTTCAGCTGTCCCTGCTCCAGGGGTAGACTGGTCAAGATGCTTGCTTGAGGAGTCAAATTTCACAGACAGCGACCTAACAGAAGCGGTGTTGGTGGATACAAGGTTGCAACGGGCAGACCTGTCGCGCAGCACCTTTGATGGTGCAGACATGCGTGACGCAAAGTTCGTGGACGCTGATCTTGTGGGCGCGAGCTTCATCGGCGCCAACCTGCGCAAAGCTGATATGACCAAAGCAAACCTTGAAGGCGCAAACCTTAGCCAGGCCAATTTGCGCCGGACACGGCTTTTTAGAGCAAACCTGAAAGGCGCAAACTTCACCGACGCCCGGCTTGATCAGACAGATCTCCACAATGCAGACCTTTCAGGCGCGACATGGACGGACGGCGTGCGCATTTGCGCAGAAGGGTCCATTGGCCGCTGCAAATGAAGCGTTTCCTCTCACATATCGTGAAGCTTCTGGCCAAAGTTTTTGAGGCGGTCATCGATCGGCCGATTGAAGAAAATTGGCGGGAATTTTGGGAGTCCCGCAATCTCACCGGCTGGGCCCTGGCTGCGATATTGGGCATCGCAGCGGCATACGCAACAATCCTCTTTCGTCTCGCGATCGCCTCTGTGCAATGGCTTTGGATCGGTACTTTTGACGAGGGAACGGCAAGCGCTGCAGCAGCGGTGCCCTGGTGGATGTTGATGGCAGGGCCTTTGGGCGCAGGCGTCATTGTCGGGCTTGGTATCAAATACCTGATGCCTCTAAACAGGACCGAAAGCGTATCGGATGTTATTGAAGCTGCGGCGCTCAAAGCCGGACGCATGCCGCTTAAGACAGGCGTCTACTCCTCAATTCTAACAGCCATTTCGCTGGGGGGCGGTGCAAGTGCCGGACGCGAAGGCCCGGCCGTCCATCTGGGCGCGACCCTTTCAGCCTATGCTTCTGAACGTTTCAAGTTCAACCCGGAATGGGGCCGGATCCTGCTTGCCTGCGGTGTTGCCGGTGCCGTTACCGCCTCCTTTAACGCTCCGATCGCCGGTGTGCTTTTCGCCCATGAAATCATCCTGGGGCATTACGCTTTGCGCGCTTTCGTGCCCGTGTCCATCGCATCTGTGGCTGCCACCTCTGTAGCGAGATTTCACCTTGGCAATTTCCCGGCCTTCAGCTTGCCGGACTATTCCATTGCCTCTTATTTCGAGTTCCCAGCCTTTGCACTGCTCGGCATCATTTCCGCATTGGTCGCCATCAGTTTCATGGCCTCGGTGATCTATGCAGACAAAGTTGCCCGCACAGTAGACATGCCCGTCTGGCTTCGTCCCGTACTGGGCGGCTTTGTCGTCGGTCTCATTGCCCTCATGGTGCCGGAAGTTCTCGGCGTGGGATATGAGGCCACAGACAACGCCCTGAAGCAGAGCTATACCCTGCCTTTCCTCATCGCACTGCTGATCGCAAAGACCGTGGCGACAGCCGTGACACTTGCAAGCCGGTTTGGGGGTGGGGTTTTCTCGCCCTCGCTCTATCTCGGCGCTATGGCAGGTGGTGCCTTTGGCATCGTCGCCGCCTATATTTTCCCGGGCATGGCCTCCGCCCACGGGCTCTATGCGATTGTCGGCATGGGTGCGGTCGCTGCCGCTGTCTTGGGCGCGCCGCTATCAACGACACTGATCGTGTTTGAGCTTACCGGGGACTATGAAGTCACCGTCGCCCTACTGCTTGCCAATGCCATTGCGACCGCGCTTACCCAGGCAACCATCGGCAAAAGCTTCTTTCACTGGCAGCTCGAACAACGCGAAGTGCATCTGCAGGAGGGGCCCCATCGGCGGGTGATGATGAACATCCATGTTCGCGACGTCATGACCCGATTTAACGAAGCCCACCCGTACTCAGAAGATGCCCCCCGCCTGCTCAACGCCACGTCTGAGTCTGTTCGGATCTATCCCTATGACAGGCTCAATCAGGCACTCGACCTTATGGATGCTCACGATCTCGAGCATCTGCCGGTTTGCGAGCCGGGCAAGAGCGATCTGGCTGTTGGCCGTATCACACGTGTTGCTGCACTCAAGGCGCTGGCAGACGGTCTAATTGCCGCTTCCCGGGAAGAACATCACTAAAACGAATATTTTGCATTGAGATGAAGCTCGGCCAGACCTAGTGCGGCCGCCTCTAAATGCTTATCTTGAGCCCATCATGTCAGATTCGGACCCATTTGATCTGGGAGATATCCCGGAAGAGGAGACGGCCCGCTCATTGAGCGCCCAGG
>JAJFGY010000138.1 GCA_021775935.1 Alphaproteobacteria bacterium | reverse complement strand
AATATTGTTGGCACGGCAGATGATCTGGAAACTGTGACCAAATCAGAAGTCATCAAATACTCTGCTGGCGGGTTTCGCGACTTTACCCGACTTGCAGCGTCAGACCCCACCATGTGGCGGGATGTCTGTCTCAATAATCGTGAAGCAATTTTGGAAATGTTTGGACGGTTCTCAGAAGATCTGGCGGCAATGCAACGCGCCATCCGCTGGGGGGATGGGGACGCCTTGTTTGATCTCTTTACACGTACAAGAGATATTCGTCGCTCGATTGTGGATGCAGGCCAGGAAAGTGCTGCCCCGAACTTTGGACGTGATCCTGCTCATGATGAGCAATCTGATTGATAGCGCGATCCCCGATTAGATGGATGGGGAGACCGCTCTAATCTTATACCTGGTCGCATTTCCGAAGCGCAAAAGTCGGTCAACATTTGCTGGAAACCCTCAATAAAGCGGGTCCAGCCTTGCAGCAGCGATAGGTCCTAAGAACAAAACACCTTCTTTCATGGCGACGGGCAGGCGAACGCGTCCGGTCTCTTCACCCTGCAAGCTCGAAAGAGCGACCATGCCAGCGAAGGCTAGGCCCGCACTTTGCTCGGAGACAATACCTGCCTCAACAAGAGCTGCGATCAATGCATCCAGATTGCCGACACTTGTGCGGAAGCGCCCTTCAGGCCGACCCAGACTGTCGAGTGTCACTTCGCCCTGGCCCGTCATCTCAATCGGGCCCCAGCGTAGCGCGAATTCTGAGACGGATACCCTTGTTCCGTATGCGGCGGCATCTGGAAGGAGAGTTGCCAGTCCATCGGGGAAGCCTGGCGGCAGACTTGTAATGCGGGTCTGCGCATCCAATTGGGCGATATGATTGCCTGACCAGAGTGTGTCACCAAGGTCCGTCCAGGAGATGTCCTGGCCCTTAAAGGCAATGTCATACGCCGTCCCCTCAACGTTTGGTGATGGCCGACCATGTAGCTGCAGGCGGGTTGCCGCGGCACCTCCGGCGAGGATGGGGCCGCTTTCGCTGTGCCGGGCTCTTGAGAGAGACAGGCCTTGAATATCGGCAGAGAGGCGTTGTTCTGTCTCGCCTTCATCGACAAGGCTTGCCCAGAACACGTCAGATGTGAGGTTGAGAGTGAACCTTTCCTCAGCCCCATCGCGGGGGTCGGAGTAATGAACCCGCTGGCTGCCGGGAATATCTACGATTACATGATCAAGTTTGTAAGCCAGCGTCTGGGCGCTCAGCATGTCGGCTTCCCAGGTCCAGGCACGCGGTGCTCCCGGCGCGTCAATGCGGCCGTCGGTGACATCGACCTGGATGCGATAGGGATAGCCGCCGGTGTCCAGTTTTGCCCAGGTAACATTGATGCCTTTTGATGCCTGATCTGCCTGCCAGTCCAGAATGGCGACCTCTGCTCGATCCGCAATTCCCACCCACCAAAGCGAATAGGCCGCGGCACCGAGTACAACGAGGACGAAGGGTAAAATAAGGCTCCAGCGAATTTTCTTCATCGGTTCAGGCAAACGGCTCATAAGGGTATGCACATTTCAGTAGGCCACACATCAAGGTAGTGGCTTTTGGGGGGGATGGAAGACCTGATAGGTTCTCCAGTGTTAGGGCAAACAGTTAAGCAAGCGTAGCGACATCATGCAGGATTTGTGGGTATTTGGATATGGGTCCTTGATGTGGCGACCCGGGTTTCCGTTCATCGAACGCTATGGCGCTCGCCTGCATGGGTATCACCGGTCGTTTTGCGTTTTCAGCCATGTGCATCGCGGGACACGGGAGAAACCGGGCCTGGTGTTTGGACTGGATCGCGGGGGGTCTTGTCGCGGGTTTGCCTATCAGGTTGCCCCGGAAGATGCAGAGGCAACGCGGGTCTATCTGCAGGAGCGCGAACAAGTAACGAGCGTCTATCTGGATGTCACTCGTTCGCTCACGCTTATCGATGGGCCAAGTCCCAAGGTCGACGCGCTTTGTTTCATTGTTGATCGGGAACATGAGCAATATGCGGGCAAGCAGCCGTTTGATCGACAGGTGGAGTTGATTACCCATGGGGAAGGCATGTCCGGCAAAAACCCGGACTATCTTCAAAGCACCGTGGATCATTTGCGGGATATGAACATTAGCGACCACGGGCTGGAGATGCTTTGGCGCGCTGTAGAGCAGCGTCTGCATCCACGGTCTGCGCACCGGTAAATTTTGTCAGGCGGCCGAGTGCCTTGCGAAAACCGGCTTCGCGGGCAGCGCTCAGCTTTACGCCGCCTTCGAGCCATAGTCCCTTCACTTCGACACGGCCTTCCTTGCGGTGGACCTTGATATCGGCTCTGCCGGTGAACTTTGTGCCTTCTAGGATGGGCAGCACGTAATATCCGTATTTCCGTTTCTCTTCGGGCACAAAGATCTCGACCCGATAGTCAAAACCAAACAGGCGCTCAGCGCGTTTGCGGTCTCTGACAACGGGATCAAAGGGACTGAGCAGCCGCAGTCGTTTTGGGGGCGCGGCGAGGGTGGTCAGATCATCCTCAAGCGACGTCAGGGCCACTGACTTGCGCCATGTGCCGTCGCTGCCTTCCACTTCAACTGGGATGAGGTCTTTGCCCATCTGTTTTTTGACCCAATCGGCCGCCTGTTTGTTGGAGACACTTGCCCAATAAGCGGCGATCTCACCGTGGGTGGCGGGGCCTAGGCGGGCGAGGGCTTCGCGGCACTTCCAATCGATGGTCTGGGTGAGGCTTGGTTTTTCTTCCCGGTGAGCCGGTTCAATGCCCCGTTCTGTGAGGTCATAGACTTTCTGAAACCCTTCTCGACGTACCACCGCCAGTTCGCCCGCGCGCCAAAGATATTCAAGCGCGGTTTTAGAGGGGCCCCACCCCCACCAGGCGCCCTGGCCCTTATCCTCAAAATCGCGGGACATGAGCGCGCCTTCTTTTTTTATGCGCCCGCGCACCGCCTTCACCACCTTTGGACCATCGGGGCCCATGCGCTTCGCCCAATTTGGATGGGTGAGGCGTTCTTTCGCCTTGGAAAATCGATGTCGCCAGTGGGGATAGAACTCTGTCGGGATCAAACAGGCATCATGGGTCCAGTGTTCGAAGAGAGTGCCGCGCTCTTCGTGAAGCTCCTTCAAGTGCTCGTGGCGATATCCGTCGGCCCTGGAATGCAGGATCATGTGGTGGGCGCGCTCGACGGTGTTGATACTGTCGAGTTGCACATAGCCTAGTTGATGGATGAGGTCTTGCAGACGGTCTGCGTTGAAGGGGCCGGTCGGTGCAGCGGCAAGTCCCTGTTTGTTCAGTAGGAGCGACCGTGCCTGCGCGTTAGAGATTTTCAGTGTCACGCTGTCTTTACCCGCACCGTGAATATCCGCAGGCCGTGCAGCTGTCGCACCCCTCTTGGCGAATGAGTGACCGGTCGCCGCAACGGGGGCAACTTGCGCGCTTTGGTCCATCGGTGTCTCCAGCCACTTTCTCCAGTGCCTCGGAGATGGGGCGTCCTTCCTGTTTGGCGATAAAGCCAATGTCGATCATGTGTTGCTCGATCACTTCACCAATGGCGGCCAGAAGGCTTGGCACATACCGGCCTTCAACCCAGGCACCCCCACGCGGATCGAAGACAGCTTTCAGTTCTTCCACCACAAAGGTCACGTCGCCGCCGCGGCGGAAGACGGCGGAAATCATCCGCGTCAGTGCCACTGTCCAGGCGTAGTGCTCCATATTTTTGGAGTTGATGAAAATCTCACACGGCCTGCGTCGCCCATCCTGCATAATGTCATTTAGCGTGATGTACATGGCGTGGTCGCTCTCAGGCCATTGCAGCTTGTAGGTGAAGCCAGGAAGGACCGTGTCGCGCTCCAACGGAGATGACATGTAAACCACCCCGTCCCGCTCAATGGTCTCGGGTGTCGGCTTGGGCGCTTCCAGGGGGAGCGCGGTTTGGCTCTGCGTGTCTTGGGGCTCGTCTTTTGGGGCGAGGGTCAGGACAGACCCGCGCACGTCGCTTGGGCGATAGGTCGTGCAGCCTTTCAGGCCCATGGCATAGGCATCGCGATAGACGGACTTGAAATCCGCAAAGCTCAGATCTTCCGGGCAGTTGATGGTTTTGGAGATCGAGCTGTCGATATATTTCTGAACCGTCGCCTGCACTCTGACATGGTCATGCGGGCTCAGGTCTTCGGTTGTGACAAAACTGTCTGGCAGGGGGGCGTGTTCGCCAAATCTGTCCCGATAAAGAGCAAGCGCATAGTCGACAATTTTGTCCTGTTGGTGGGAGCCGTCGGGCATCAGCACCTTGCGGGTATAGTCCAGCGCAAATATGGGTTCGATACCGCTCGACACATTGCCCGCAAACAAGGAGATGGTTCCTGTTGGCGCAATGGAGGTCAGAAGCGCGTTTCGTATGCCGTTCCGGGCAATGGCCTCTCTCACATCCGCATCAAGGCGCTTGATGGTTTCCCCGGCAAGATAGGCTTCTTTATCGAAAAGCGGGAAGGCACCTTTTTCTGCTGCAAGTTCAGTAGAGGCCAAATAGGCCGCGCGTTGCAGCGCCTTCATCCATTCTTCAATAAGCTCAAGGCTTTCGTCGCTGCCATACCGTTTTCCACACATGACCAGCGCATCAGCGAGGCCTGTGACGCCCAGACCGATGCGACGCTTGGCTTTGGCTTCATGTTGTTGGGCGGAAAGAGGGAAACGCGAAACATCGACCACATTGTCCATGCCGCGTATAGCGGTGCGTACAAGGGCGCCCAGTTCTTCCCCATTGATGTGGGCACCTTCATCAAAAGGGTCTTTGACGAGGCGCGCCAGATTGATCGATCCCAGGAGACAGGCTCCATAGGGCGGCAGCGGCTGTTCACCGCAAGGGTTGGTGGCGTGAATGGTTTCGCAATAGCTGAGATTGTTTTGTTTGTTGATGCGATCAATGAAAATGACGCCGGGCTCTGCATAGGCATAAGTCGCCCCCATGATCTTGTCCCACAGTGTGCGGGCTTTCACTGTCTTGTAGGTCTTGCCCCCAAAGGTGAGCGGCCAATCTTCGTCTGCCTCCACCGCCGCCATGAAAGGGTCGGTGACGAGCACGGAGAGGTTGAACATTGTGAGCCGACCGGCTTCCTGTTTTGCTTCAATGAAGGCTTCAATGTCTGGATGGGTACACACCATGGTCGCCATCATGGCGCCGCGGCGCGACCCTGCCGACATGATGGTCTGGCACATGGCATTCCAGACATCCATGAAACTCAAGGGCCCAGAGGCATCTGCACCGACCCCCTTCACTGCGGCTCCTTTGGGGCGCAGGGTGGAGAAGTCATAGCCGATGCCACCGCCTTGTTGCATTGTGAGGGCGGCTTCCTTGAGGGCTTCAAAAATGCCGCCCATATCGTCGGGCACTTCGCCCATCACGAAGCAATTGAAGAGCGTCACGCTGCGCTCGGTCCCAGCACCGGCGACGATGCGGCCGGCGGGTAGGAATTGGAAACCTTCAAGGGCGTTCCGAAATTCGGCGGTCCATTTGGACTGATCGGCAGGTGCTTCTGCGGCGGCAAGGGCCTCAGCGATGCGTGTCCAGGTAGCGGCAACCGTT
>JAJFGY010000137.1 GCA_021775935.1 Alphaproteobacteria bacterium | reverse complement strand
ACGCATGCATCTGCGTTCACCGTGCCAAATGCCAGGCCCATCAGGCCCTCCCCCTCATCCTCCAGCTTTTTCCGGATCATGTCGGCAAACATGCCCTCACCGGTGGCCTGCACAAACTCCAGATAGGTGTTCCGCAACCGATAGATGAGGTTGGAGGATCCAAGACCTGGGTGCTCCCCTTCCCACGTGGGTTCGCGCCCCAGAATGCGGGTATAGGTGAGTTTCGTGGCGGCTAGGTCGCGCACAGCGATGATAATGTGGTCAAGAATGTCAATCATGGGCGCTAGCCTACCGGCCCCACAACACCCGGCCAAGCTTGCATTTGCGCGACGAAGCTTGCGCATGTGTTAAAGTCAGAAGATCAATTGGAGTATCGAGCCTAAATGTCTGTTGCCGCGACGAAACCATCCATCGATCTGCAGGATTTTGCGGAACTCACTCAGCATTTTCATGTGCCAGGGGCTGCCATCGCCGTGTGGCACGATGGTGCGCTGCGCGAGGCCGCCGCCGGGGTTGTAAATCTCAATACGGGCGTCGAGGCCACAACCGACACACTTTTTCAGATCGGTTCGATCACCAAGCTCTACACAACTGCCCTTGTTCTGCAGCTGGTGGAGGAAGGCCTGCTCACCCTCGATGACCCGATCCGAACCTGGCTGCCAGACTTCAAGGTTGGGGATGCAACGACCAGCGCGCACGTCACGCTCCGACATCTGCTCACGCACACAAGCGGCATTGATGGTGACTATTTTGTCGATGCGGGGCGTGGCGAAGACCGAATTGAAAAGTTTGTGTCTTTGTTGGGCGATGTTCCGTCGCTCTCCCTCCTGGGCCACATGTTTGCCTATTGCAATGTCGGCTTTGTGATTGCGGGCCGGGTGATTGAGAAGGTCACCGGGCTCACCTGGGACAAAGCGATGCGCACGCGTATCATCAAAAATATCGGCACGCCTTCTTTCTCGACATTGCCGGAACAGGCGATGCGTCACCGTACGGCCATCGGTCATTTGGGAAACCCAAAACAAGGATTGATGGTCACGCCCCTTGCCTATCTCGCGCAATCCAACGCACCGGCTGGATCCACACCGATGGCGAGCGCTAGTGATGTCGTGACCTTTGGCCGCGCGTTGATGGATGGTGGCGTGGCGCCGAACGGCCACAGGCTGATGACCGAGGCGAGTGCCGCGCTTTACACCCAAGAGCATAAGTCCTGCCCGCCCGGTGGCTCCCTGGATGGCATCGGCCTTGGGGCTTTTCTCTGGAACTGGGGTGGTGATGCGTATGATGTGTTCGGCCATGATGGCTCCACCATCGGCCAAGCCGCCTTCCTTCGCATTCATCCAAAGAGTGGCACTGTTGTCACGCTTCTAACAAACGGGGGCGATGGCAAAGGACTGGCGCAAACGCTTATGACACGGATATTTGCCGCGACCGCAGGTGTTGCACCACCGGCAAAACCTGCACCCAATGACACAGGAGAACAGCTTGATGTCTACGCAGGAACTTATGCAAAGACCAGCGAGACGGCTCATGTGACGTTGCGCGACGGCGCACTCCATGCCGCCATCCAGCCAAGTGCGAACTATGGGGTCATTGGCAGCAATGGGGACGTTCGCTTGCACCCCGTTGGGGAAGGCCGATTTATCGGCACCAATCCCGGCATGACGCTGTCCGTCAATTTCAATTTCCTCGAGCCTGATGAGAGCGGGCGTCCGCGCTATCTCTATTCCGGTGCGCGGGCCTTCGCCCGCGTGGACAGCTGACATGAGCGGCGACCTTCTTCAACATCTGCGCGACATTGTGGGCGATGCTGCCGTCACAACGAACGTCACCGATATGGCCCCCTATCTCGAAGAGCGACGGGGGCTTTATGTGGGAAAAGCTGCCGCCATTGTGCGCCCGGGATCAACTGCAGAAGTGTCAGCCGTGATGAAACTTGCCCACGAGACAGGGACAATTGTCGTGCCCCAAGGCGGCAATACGGGTCTCGTCGGTGGACAGACGCCGGATCAAAGTGGTGAGGCGATTGTGCTCAACCTCAGTCGCATGAACGCCGTGCGTGGCATTGATGCCCAGAACAATACACTTAGCGTGGATGCCGGGGTGACCCTTGCCGCAGCCCAGGACGCAGCAGCGGCATCTGAGCGACTGTTCCCGCTCAGTCTTGCGTCAGAAGGTACCTGCCAGATCGGTGGCAACCTTGCCACCAATGCAGGCGGCACCGCGGTCCTGCATTATGGCAATGCCCGCGATCTTGTGCTTGGGCTGGAAATCGTGCTGGCTGACGGGCGTATCTGGGACGGGATGAGGAGCTTACGCAAAGACAATACAGGCTATGATCTCAAACAGCTTTTCCTGGGCTCTGAAGGCACGCTCGGTATCATTACGGGTGCTGTGTTGAAACTCTTTCCGGCGCCAAAATCACACGCCACGGCCATTGCCGCAGTGCCCGGACCGGCCGAGGCAGTCTCCCTGCTGCGACAGATTGAGGCTGACAGCGGCGGCGCCATCACCAGTTTTGAACTGATGCCCCGTATTGGTATTGAGATGGTCACCACCCACGTGCCTGGCGCCCGCGATCCGCTCAGCGACCCCTCCCCCTGGTATGTCTTGGTGGAACTGTCGTCTGGCGGCGATGGCGCGCAGATCAATGCACTGCTTGAAACATCGCTCGCGGCCGCAATAGAAAAAAATTGGGTGAGCGACGCTGCCGTTGCTCAATCAGACAGTCAAGCCTCTGCATTCTGGCAACTGCGCGAAGCCATGTCAGACGCCCAACGCCATGAGGGTGGCAGTATCAAGCATGACGTGTCCGTGCCGATATCAAACATCACGCTATTCTTAGAGCGCGCGCTGCAGGCGGTGCATGCTGAACTGCCGAACATTCGCCCTGTCCCCTTTGGTCACCTTGGCGACGGCAATATTCATTTCAATCTCAGCCAACCAATCGGCATGGACTCTGAGGCTTTTCTCCAGCAATGGACCCATTTCAACCATCTGGTCCACGGCATTGCGCTTGGCCTGGGCGGATCGATAAGTGCAGAACACGGGATAGGTCAGTTGAAGCGCGATGAGATGGCGACCCTTAAGTCAGACGTCGAATTGGACCTCATGCGCACGCTCAAGCGGACGCTGGATCCGAAGGGAATTTTGAACCCGGGAAAAGTCATCAGCGTTTGAACAAACGGTGCGTGTTCAGACTTTCGCGGGATCAGCTTCATTCATCAGCATGGAGCCATCCGCCGAAGACCCATCGGCGCCGCCGGACAGAAAATCACCGATGGGCAAGTTCTGCGCTGGAACAATCAGGATTTTGTCGACCCGAGGTCCATCCATGTCCGCGACTTCGAAGCGATAGCCATTCCAGGCGAAATAGTCCCCCTCAGTTGGCAATCGCTCGAACCAGTGCAGCATCACGCCCGCCACAGTGTTGACCTCTGTGGTCTTGTCGCCGGGCAGACTTGTCAGCATGAGAAGGCGCTTTATCTCATCGACCGACACAACCCCATCGACCAGATAAGATCCGTCTTCGCGACGCACAACAGCGGTGTTGCTTTGCGCTGCATTGGCAGACGTGTCGCCCACCATAGCAAAAAAGATTTCGGCCATCGTCAAGGTGCCAACAATGTCCCCATATTCATCGACGATGAAACACATGAACTTGTTTTCAGCCTGAAGCAGGCTCAGGGCCTTCAACACACTTGATGAGCGCGGCACATAGAGTGGCGGTGTCATGCGTGCAAACAGGGCCTCGTTGGTCGCCGCTTCAATATTCGAGAAGAGATCTTCCATGCGCACCATGCCAACGGTCGGTCCATCCACGCCC
The DNA here is from genome assembly GCA_021775935.1 of Alphaproteobacteria bacterium. GTDB lineage: Bacteria > Pseudomonadota > Alphaproteobacteria > Parvibaculales > Parvibaculaceae > Mf105b01. Next base: position 5,886 of record JAJFGY010000137.1, on the reverse strand, counting down.
TTGCGGACAGGATAGCGCTGACTCTCATTTGACCGGATGGTCTTCATGTTCTCTTCAAAACTCGCCTGCGTGTCGAGCCACACAAGTTGTGTTCTGGGTCGCATCGCCTCACCAACCCGCGTGTCCCCAAGACCAAGCACCCGGTTCACAATGTCACGCTCAACACTCTCCACAGCGCCGGTCGCGACACCCTCTTCCACAAGGTGTTTGATCTCTTCTTCCGTCACTTCAACGACGTCCTGCCCGGTCGCGCCATAGGCCTTCAGCACAGATTCCGTCGAATAGGAAAGAAGTGACACGGCAGGTGACAAGGCCCGGGTCACAGCCACCATGGGCCGGGCAATTTTGATCGCAATCCGCTCCGGATTAGACAATGCCACCCGTTTGGGCACCAATTCGCCAATGATGAGTGAGAAATAGGTGATCGCAACCACAACCAGACCAAAGGCGATGGGCTCTCCATATTCGCCGACATACTCAATCTGGCCGATTATCGCGCCCAGGGGCGTTGCCAGCGTGGCGCCACCAAAGGCACCAGCGAAGACGCCGACCAAGGTAATGCCGATCTGGACGGCAGACAGGAACCGACTTGGGTCTTCATTCAGCGCAATGGCAAGCTCAATACCACCCGTTCCGCTCTTGCCTTCAGCCTGCTGTCTTGTCAGAAGACCGCGCAATCGTCCCTGCCTTGACGAGACGATTGCCATCTCAGACAGAGAGAAAAAGCCATTCAAAAAAATGAGAACGGCGAGAATAACGATGTCGACTGCCATAATGTCTCCAGACTCGGGTAAATAGTATACCTCACCTGGTTTTCAAGCGGAATCGTCTTTGATGAGATTTCTTTCCCTGCGTCAATCGGGCCAGGGCAGCCCGGCCTTTTCGTTCGGCATGCTGCAGGCGCAGATAAGGACAGAAGCCCCTATATCTCAAGCGGCTATACGCCCGCCTAAATCAGGCTCAATTGATCACCATCTTTTTTTGCCGACTGCTCCTCGTCAGCGCCCTCCAGGTCCGCGTCAGGATCAACAATTTTCGTCAGGCCCGCATCGTCTTCACTGATTTTGTTGACCCGCGTGCTGACAGGCAGCGCCTCCATCAATGCGTCTGGTGCCGGCTTGAGCAGCTCGGTGGCGTCTTTTGCCGACGTGCCGTCCGTGTCGAGCCAGGCATCCCAATCCTTGGGGTCAAGGATCACCGGCATTCGGTGGTGCATTGGTTTTAGCCGACCATTCGCGGCAGTGGTGACAATGGCGCAGGTCTCAAGCTCTGACCCGTCAGCACTCAACCAATCATCCCAAATCCCGGCCATGGCAAAGGGGGCACCGTCGGTCGTGCGTATCAGGTGCGGTTGTTTCGGCTGCCCGGCGCGGGCCTGCCACTCATAAAACCCGTCGGCGGGAATAAGGCAGCGGCGGTGTCGGAAGCCTCCTTTGAAGGAGGGTTTTTCATTGATGGTTTCTGCGCGCGCATTAATCAGCACAGATTTGGGCATCTCCTTCATCCAGGATGGCACCAAGCCCCAGCGGACCAGCTGAAAGTGGCGTTTACCGGCAATCACCCTCACTATCGGCACGGGTTGTGTCGGCGCGATGTTGAAGCGCGGCGGAAAATTAGGGTGCTCTTCAAAGTTGAAGAACGTCCTTAGCATCTCCGGCGTCGTTTCTATTTTGTATCGGCCGCACACGATCTTCTATTTCTTCTCAACTGTTTCGATCGGGTTGTTAGCCTCGCACCAATCGGTAAACCCGCCGCGCATATGGCTCACATTTTTCAGGCCCACATCATGGGCGGCCTTTCCCGCAAGGGCTGAACGCCACCCCTTGTTGCAATAGAAAACGAACTGCTGGTCGGCAGCCAGGAACATGTCCTTGAAATAGGGGCTGGTTTGGTCCACCCAAAATTCGGTCATGCCACGAGGCATGTGAAAGGCGCCCGGAATGCGCCCTTCGCGCCAGATCTCGCGAATGTCACGCACATCAATCATGGTGACGTTGCTGTTCTGATAAACCGCCTTGACCTCCTCTACGTTCAAACAGTGGATTTGGCTCTCTGCGGCCTCAACGAGTTCAAGAATGGTCGGCATCAGGCAGTCCTCAACATCGGGCATTTTGGTCTCACACCCTACCACGTCTTTGCCGATTCCCGGCGCTGCCGCCTTTGTTGGCGTGAACCATGTCAATGAGATAGGGTGCGCCGTTTTCCATTAGACGGACCTCGTTCTCATGAGCGGCCAAACCTTGATCGAACTTCGTGATGTCTCCGTCCGCCTCGGCGGTCGGGAGGTGGTCACCCATGTCGACCTGGAAGTTTGCCGAGGGGAAATCCTGACCCTCATTGGTCCCAATGGTGCTGGCAAAACCACCCTCGCCCGCACGCTTCTGGGTATTCTCAAACCATCCGCAGGCACTGTCACGTCGGATGCCGGTGCGCGGATCGGCTATGTTCCTCAGCGGATGCAGATCGAAGCAGCGCTGCCTTTAACCGTCCGTCGGCTCTTGTCACTCACCCGCACGCACAGCGAGCAAGAGATGACGGAGAGTTTGACGGAAGTGGGGGCTGCACATTTGCTCGATCGGCAGGCCGCCGAGCTCTCTGGCGGGGAGTATCAACGGGTGCTGCTCGCTCGCGCGCTCTTGGGCACACCGGACCTTCTGATCCTTGATGAACCAACCCGGGGGATCGACTTCGCCGGGCAAAGCGCCCTTTATGATTTGCTTGCAACCATTCGCCAGGACCGAGGCTGCGCGATCCTTCTCATCTCCCACGACCTTCATGTGGTGATGGCCGCCTCTGACCGGGTGATCTGTGTCAATGGGCACGTATGCTGCCAGGGCGCGCCAGAAGCTGTTACCAGCGACCCTGCCTATGTCGCATTGTTCGGGCCTGGACACGCAGAGTCGCTTGCGGTCTTCAAAAATCATCACGACCATGTTCACGACGTTTCCGGCCATGTACACGGCGAGGAGGACCCCCATGTTTGAGGAATTCTTCCTTCGTGCTCTTCTTGGCGGGATGGGTGTTGCGTTGGTCGCGGGGCCGCTCGGCTGCTTCGTTGTTTGGCGTCGGATGGCTTATTTTGGTGATGCACTCGCCCACTCGGCTTTATTGGGTGTTGCTCTGGGCTTTCTGCTCTCAATTGAACCTGCACTTGGTGTGCTGGCCGCCGGGGCGGTGCTCGCCATCGTTTTCACCTTTTTGCAGAAACAACAGCGCTTTGCGGCCGATACGGTGCTTGGACTTCTCGCGCACTCTGCCTTAGCGCTCGGCCTTGTTGCTCTTGGCTTCCTCGATCACCTTCGCATTGACCTGCTGGGTTACTTGTTTGGGGACGTGCTCGCTCTGTCCTGGAACGATGTTGTGCTCATCTATGTGGGCGCGGGGGTTGTGCTCTGTGGCCTCCTGATCATCTGGCGGCGATTACTGGCTGTAACGGTGGAGCCTGAACTCGCACAAGCTGATGGGATCAACCCGCTGGCCATCCGTCTGCTGTTCAGCCTGTTGCTGGCAGTCGTTGTTGCGCTTGCGATGCAGGTTGTGGGCGTGCTCCTGATCACAGCTCTTCTCATCATTCCCGCTGCTGCCTCTCGGCGCTTCTCATCAACACCTGAACAGATGGCGGTGTTTGCCGCACTCGTTGGGGTCGCATCTGTCGCGCTGGGCCTTGGGGGATCGTTCACTTTCGATACCGCCTCTGGTCCATCCATCGTGGTTGCCGCTCTCCTCTTCTTTGTGGCAGCCAATGGGTCAGCAGCGCTTCTTACAAAAATCCGAAATCAGGCATAACCGGCTGAAAACAGTGTTTTTTGACGCCTTTTCTCCTCGCCATTGAAACAACCAAATATCAAGACCTCGCCTCTAAGTTATCCCCTAAGTGTAGGAATTTTTGGCTGCAACCCGTGCAGCACAAAGGTTTGCAGGGGCACATGACTGGCGACGTTGAGACATTCAGAGACGATATTGAACGTCCGGCAGGTGGCATCGGGTATCCACGCACGCTGCGTCGCCTTGTTCAGGGAAAAAATATCCACCAGGACACGCTACTGGCGACCGACTATCTGAACCATTTCAATGAGATCGCCATGCTTTTAGAGCTTGTGGCCGATATGCCGGACTGCCTAGAAGATGCCCTGAACTGGGCGCCCAAAAGCTATGAAGACCATTTTTCACAATCAAGTTTCCAGGACAAAGCGCTTGCTATTTTGGCCTATGAAAATGCGCCACGGCGATACCGCGAACCTTTCGATCAATTGGTGGGACAAATGAATGCAACGGTTGTTGTTGCCTTGCAGCGTTTGCGTGCTGCCGCGGAGGGAGCAGATCCCGAGCAAGTACGGCTGTTCACCACACAGGTCACGATGAAATTGCAGAGGTTTGTAGACGTTGCCAGTGCTGTCATTCACGGGCGTGTCGAAACATCGGGTCAGGAAGAGATCGACACCTTGTTGAGTGAGATCGAAGAAGATGACAGTGCCGAGCCACAAGAGGCATCCGCACTGGCGCCGCCCGCCGTGCGCGGCGCCCAGGCACCCGACGAAGCCCCTACGTCACAGGCCGACATAGATGCGCTTTTTGACTGACCATTCCGCCCAATTTCTCTTGTGCTGTCCAAGGTCTAATGCGCGCTCGTTCTGCCACGCGTGAGTGCTATAGTGCTGTCCATCACTATGCTTGCGAATAACAAGAATTTGGGGAGACGCACATGACTTACAAACCTTTTGATCTGACGGGCAAAGTTGCCCTGGTGACCGGCGGCAATGGCGGCATTGGTCTTGGCATGGCGGCCGCGATGGCCGCCAGCGGCGCAGACGTCGCCATCTGGGGCACGAATGAAGAAAAGAACGCGAAAGCCGCAGAAGCGCTGAAAACTCATGGCACAAAAGTCGCCGTGCGGCGGGTCGATGTTTCAAACGAACAAGAAGTCATTGATGGCGTTGATGCCACTGTTGCTGAACTTGGCCGCATTGACACTGTCGTTGCCAATGCAGGGATCGGATTTGGGTCGCCCTCCTTCGTCGATATGAAAACTGACATCTACCGCAAAGTCCTGGCTGTCAATTTGGACGGGGTCTTCTTTACCTTGCGGGAATCCGCACGCCACATGGTTGAGCGCTCCAAGGACGGGGATACAGGTGGCTCGCTCGTCGGGATTGCAAGCCTTGCCGCCATTGAAGGCGCTGCGCGCAACCAGGCCTATGCAGCGACAAAAGGCGGCGTGATTTCCATGGTCAAAGCCTGCGCGTCTGAATATGGCCGCTACAACATCCGGGCGAACGCGATCCTGCCCGGCTGGATCGCCACGGATATGACATCGCAGGCGCAAGCTGCTCCCGCGTTTGCGGAAAAAGTGATCCCCCGGGTCCCCATCCGCCGTTGGGGCGAACCAGAGGATTTCGGTGGCATGGCTGTGTATCTTGCCAGCGACGCCTCTACCTATACGACCGGTACGACCATGATCATTGATGGCGGGTACTCAATGTTCTGACCCAGGTTCTGCCCCAGTGTGCCCCTCACAGAGCAGTGATGCAGTGTGATTGGCGCTAGCAATCAGTATAAGGAAGGCTTGAGCCATGAAACGCTCAAGCCTTTTTTCATTGTTGGCCGTGATCGTCTTTACAAGTGGGACAACGCTCACTTATGCCAACCCCCTCGTCTGGCAGTCAACCGAATGGCCAGATACCGACTTTACTCAGCATACGATCGACTATTCCGAGATCATTTCGGGCGGGCCACCGAAAGACGGCATTCCCCCCATTGACACCCCAACATTCGAAACCTTGGCCGAAGCGGCCAATGATGGCTGGTCGGCTCGCTACGAAGATCGCGAACCCGTCATCAGCGTCGCCTTTGGTGGCGATGCCAGGGCCTATCCACTTAGTGTTCTCA
>JAJFGY010000136.1 GCA_021775935.1 Alphaproteobacteria bacterium | reverse complement strand
GTATGGAAGTCATCACCGGAATTGGGGGAGTGGGCGGATCACTGATCAGCTACGTAGTCCCCTTTTTGTTTGTCCTGACGATCGTGGTGTTTTTTCACGAGTTGGGCCACTTCCTGGTGGCTCGCTGGGCGGGGGTGACGGTCGAGACATTCTCCATTGGGTTTGGACGCGAAATCTTTGGCTGGAATGACAGCAAGGGCACGCGCTGGAAGATCAGCTGGATACCCTTAGGCGGTTACGTGAAGTTTCTCGGCGACGAGAACGCAGCAAGTACACCCTCCAAAGATGCGCTGAATGGTCTGACGCCAGAACAGGCTGCAGGAAATTTCCACGCCAAACCGCTTTCCAGCCGAGCTGCCGTTGTTGTCGCAGGGCCTGTCGCAAATTTCATCCTGGCGATTGTTATTTTTGCTGGCCTCATTTTGGCGTACGGAGAAAGAGTTATCCTGCCGATCGTCGGTGAGGTTCGTTCTGAGAGTGCCGCTGAGGTTGCGGGATTTGCTGTCGGTGACAGGGTGCTCGAGATATCTGGAACTGAGATAGACAGTTTCCGCGACATGCAGATGATCGTGTCCTTCAGCGCCGACGAGGAATTGAAAATTCTTGTTGATCGCGAGGGTGAAGCTATTTTGCTTGAAGCAACTCCTTCCGTTTATGAGTCAACCGATCGGTTCGGCAATGTGCAGCGCATTGGATTGTTGGGTATAGGGGCTGATCCCAATCCCGATAACGCACTCCATATCCGTCATAACCCGTTCACAGCCGTTTGGATGGGTGTTGAACAGACCTGGTTCATCGTGTCTCGAACGTTTGAATTTCTAGGCGATATGATTATTGGTCGCCAGGACACCAGTCAGCTGAGGGGCCCACTGGGCATTGCTCAGACCTCCGGTCAAGTAGCGACACTCGGATTGGCAGCGCTTATTAATCTGGCTGCCGTGTTGTCCGTCAGCATTGGCCTGATCAATTTGTTTCCGATCCCCATGTTGGACGGTGGCCATCTTCTCTATTATGGCGTTGAAGCGGTGCGCGGGCGGCCTATGGGAGACGCGGCGCAGGAATATGGATTTCGCATTGGCTTGGCACTCGTGATGATGCTGATGGTCTTTGCAACTTGGAATGACTTAACCCACCTTCGGGTATTTGAGTTTCTTTCGAACCTCCTGAGTTAATGTGGGGACGAACGTATGAGGCGTATGACGCAGATGATTGATGAGCAACACAGATACCGGGCTACCATGATGACGCCTTTGGCGTATGTGCTAACGCTAGTTGCAGGGCTTCTCGGCGCGACGAGTGCGGTTGCTGCTGAGCCGGCTATCCCGTCATTCCAGCTCGCCGCAAACGACACGATCACCAATATCGTCGTGGAGGGCAATCAGCGCATTGAGGCTGAGACAGTTCGCTCCTACATGGTTTTCAAAGAAGGAGACCCATACGACGATCAGAAAGTCGATGAGTCTCTCAAGACGCTCTTTGGCACGGGTCTTTTCGCTGATGTAACGCTTCGTCGCGAAGGCAGTCGACTTGTTGTTGCTGTTGCCGAAAACCCGGTCATCAACCGCGTGGCTTTTGAGGGCAATAGTGCGATCAACAATGATGCTCTTGAGACGGAAGTTCAGCTGAAACCGCGGACGATCTACACGCGCGCCAAAGTGCAGGGCGACGTTCAACGCATTGTTGATGTGATGCGTCGGTCTGGCCGCTTCTCAGCGACTGTTGAGCCAAAGGTCATCCAACTGCCTCAAAACCGGGTGGATTTGGTCTTCGAAATTGATGAGGGCCCGGTTACGAAAATCGGTGGCATCAATTTTATCGGCAACCAGGAGTTTTCTGACAGCAGACTTCGCGAAATCATCGCGACATCGCAGTCTGCCTGGTGGAAAATTCTCTCCAGCTCCGACAATTATGACCCAGACCGACTTGCCTTCGACCGAGAATTGTTACGCCGACATTATCTCTCAGAAGGGTTTGCCGATTTCCAGGTTGTGTCGGCTGTTGCGGATCTAAGCCGTGACGGGGGTGAGTTTTTCATAACGTTTACGGTCGAGGAAGGCCCGCAATACACTTTTGGCCCTTCAGAGGTGACAACCGAACTCGACAAGCTTGATGTTGAGAAACTCAATTCCCTCATACTGACGTTGGAAGGTGATACATACGACGCTGGATTGATTGACAAGACCGTTGATGCACTGACTTTTGAAGCTGGCACTAGGGGTTATGCTTTCTCCGAAGTTCGCCCGCGTGTTCGTCGTGACAAAGACACCCTGGTTGCAGGCGTCGTCTACCGCATCACAGAAGGTCCGCGTGCCTACGTAGAACGCATCAATATTGATGGGAATTTACGGACGCTCGACAGGGTTATTCGCCGTGAGATGCGCATGGCGGAAGGCGATGCATTCAATCGCGTGCTCTTGGAGCGCTCAGAGAAGAGCATTCGCGCACTTGGGTTTTTTGCGGCAGTAGAAGTTACCGAGGAACCCGGATCAGCGCCTGATCAGACTGTGATCAATGTTGCTGTTCAGGAACAATCAACCGGGGAACTTTCTCTCGGGTTTGGTTTCTCCTCGACCGATAGCGCGCTTGCAGACATCAGCCTGACAGAGCGCAACTTCATGGGTAAAGGCCAGCTCCTTCGGTTGAGACTGGCGCTATCAGGAACCAGCCAGCAAATCGACCTGCGCTTTACAGAACCCTACTTTCTGGGGCGCGATCTGGTCGCTGGGTTTGACATTTTCGGTGTTGAAAATGATTTCCAGGACGAGTCTGGTTTCGACGAACGCGTAACGGGCTTTGGCTTCCGCTTTGGGTTTCCGCTTTCAGAGAATGGGCGGATACTCACGCGCTACGCACTTCGACGCGAAGAGATCACCAATCTTACTACCGCAGCACAGCAATTCATCTTGCCGCGTGATGAGATCAAATCGTCAGTCGGATACACCTATTACCTCGACAGAAGAAACGATCCTGTTGAGCCAACGGGTGGTTGGGACCTGGAGATTGATCAGGAATTCTCAGGCGTTGGCGGATCTGTTCGGTATGTGCGCAATGAGATTACAGCTCGGACTTATTATGAAATTACCGACGAATTTCTGGCAAGCCTTCGAGTGAAAGCTGGGTCCATTGAGGGTATTGGTCAGGACGTCAACATCTCAGACCGGTTCTTCATTGGTGGTTCTGACTTTAGAGGGTTTGAACGCTCAGGTGTGGGGCCAAGAGACCTCATCTCAGATAACGCACTTGGCGCACAAGCCTTTGCTGTGGGCTCTGCTGAAGTAACCTTCCCCAACTTCTTGCCTGAAGCGCTCGACATTACAACAAGCCTATTTGCAGATGCAGGGGTAGTTGGAGATGCAGACCAGGACGATCGATTTACAGGGTTTTTTCAGACTGTAAGAGTAGAAGACGACCTTACGCCACGTGTAACGGCTGGTATCAGCATCTATTGGCAGTCACCATTTGGTCCTGTCCGGGTTGATTTGAGCCAGGCGATCCGTAAGGAAGATTATGACAAAACGGAATCATTCAGGTTCTCCGCGGGTACGCGTTTCTAAAAGACGGAAAAAACATGAAGCATTTCTATAAAGCAGCGAAGAAGTTTGCTGCAGTGGTCGCTGTGGCGTCAATGACTTTGGGCGCCCAAGTTGGGATTTCAGGGGCCGCATTTGCTGACAAAGCTCCAACGGTCGTCCTTATTGTAAGCATGAGCGCTCTCCTCAATGAGTCAGAGGTTGGCCAAGACGTCGCAAAGCAAGTGCGTGAGCAAGTCGAAGCACTCCAAGCTGAAGATCTAACCACCAGGCAGGCACTGGCCGCTGAGGCAGAATCTGTGCGCGCTCAGCGTGAAAACCTGACACCGGAAGAATTACAGTCTAAGGCGGAAGATCTGGCACAACGGCAGCAGACTCACGTTCAAAAAATTGCTGTGCGCCAGCAGGAAATTCAGCGTGGGCAGGCTCAAGCCAGTCGCCAGATTAAAAGTGTCCTGGGACCGATATTTAATGAGCTTCTGTTGAAGCACGGGTCTGGTCTGCTAATTGATCAATCATACGTTCTCGCGGGCGGCCTTGACCTTAATATTACGTCCGAGGCAATGGCGATGCTGAACCAACGGTTGTCCAAACTGACCGTTACGCCAGTAAGCGCTCAATAAGTCTGCCTCAGCAATAGGCATCCGGAGGATTTATGGCTGATCCGCGCTTCTTTCATAAAGAAGGACCATTTACGCTCGGTGATCTCGCGTCGCGGATTGAAGCAACTGTCCATACTGGTTCAGACAAGACTGTTTCAATCCAGGATGTAGCGCCGCTGGATACCGCCGGGGTTGGCGAAATCAGTTTTCTCGACAACCCAAAATATGTTGATGCTTTCGCGGCAACAGCAGCAACGGCGTGCATTGTCGGGCGCAAATTTATTGAGAAAGCCCCCGACGGTGTTGCGTTGCTGGTGAGCGATCAGCCATATCGGTCTTATGCGCTGGCAGCCCAGTGTTTCTATCCAGGTAGCTGTCGTCCGAGCGATACCTATGGGGATGCCGCAACAATGAGCGCTGGCGCTCATGTGCATGTCTCCGCAAAAATTGCAGATGGCGCGACTATTGAGCCCGGTGCTGTCGTGAGCGCTGGGTGTGAAATTGGCTCAGGAGCGGTTATCTCATCAAACGCTGTCGTGGCTAAGGGGACGACCGTGGGTCGTGACAGCTATATCGGACCAGGAGCCTCCGTTTCCCATGCTCATGTCGGTGATCGCGTGATAATTCACGCGGGAGTGCGCATCGGTCAGGACGGCTTTGGCTTTGCGATGGGTCTGCCAACGCATGAAAAGATTCCGCAGCTGGGTCGCGTGATCATTCAAGATGATGTTGAGATTGGTGCAAATTCTACAATTGATCGCGGTGCGGGCCCCGATACAATTATCGGAGCGGGAACAAAGATCGATAATCTGGTCCAAATTGGCCACAATGTGGTGATCGGCCAGGGGTGCATCATTGTTGCGCAAAGCGGTCTTGCAGGCAGCGGTGAGTTGGGCGACTACGTCGCACTCGGCGCTCGCGTAGGAATGTTGGGACACATCAAGCTAGGCGATGGTGTTCAGATTGCCAGCCGATCCAGTGTGATCCACGACGTGCCAGCGGGAGCGCGCTGGGGTGGTACACCAGCAAGGCCCGTAAGGGAGTGGCAACGTGAACTCATCGCCCTCCAGAAGATGGCAAAAGAGTACGGAAAAAGGAAGAGTTCGGGCGATGGGAATTGATTTAGTGTTCGAACAGACCGGATGTGTTTGAAAGCGGAAAAATGACTGAGACAGCAAGTGAATTAGCCCAGGGCGGCGATAAGGTTCTAGATGAGGCAGATATCAATCGGGTGATGGAACTTCTTCCTCACCGCTACCCGATGTTGTTGATCGACAGGATCAAAGACATGGACGGGTGTGAATCCGCTATCGGCATCAAGAACGTTACAATCAACGACCCCTATTTCCAGGGTCATTTTCCAGGGCACCCTGTCTTTCCTGGTGTGCTCATCGTCGAAGCGATGGCCCAAACAGCCGGAGCATTGGTTATCAATGGAACAGCAGGGGACGCAGGCAAAAAGATTGTCTACTTCATGGCGATCGACAAAGCCAAGTTTCGCAAGCCTGTCGAGCCCGGCGACCAGTTGGAACTGCACGTTTCCAAACTACAAAACCGAGGACCTGTCTGGAAGTTCCGGGGGATCGCGAAGGTTGATGGACATGTGGTCGCCGAAGCGGACTATGCCGCGATGATCCGTGATGCGGAAGACGCTGGATGACCGAGGTTCATAAGACAGCGATTGTTGACGCCTCTGCAGAACTGGCACCCGGAGTGGTCGTTGGACCATATTCGGTGGTCGGGCCCCGCGTGCGACTCGAAGAGGGCGTCAAACTGCATTCTCACGTCGTCGTCGCGGGAAAGACCAGCGTGGGTCCGCGAACGGAGATATTTCCATTCGCCTCAATTGGCCAGCCGCCGCAGGATTTGAAGTACGAAGGCGAAGAAAGCGAACTTATCGTCGGGTCCGACAATATGATCCGCGAGCATGTCACAATGAATTCGGGCACAGAAGGTGGCGGCTTGATAACCAAAGTGGGGAACAAATGTGCATTCCTGACGGGGTGTCATGTCGGCCATGATACGTTGGTCGGCGACAATGTCGTCCTTTCCAACAATGTGATGCTTGCGGGACATTGTTTCATTGAGGACTTTGTAATTGTCAGTGGGGGCGCTGGTGTGCACCAGTTCACTCGAATTGGGAAACACTCGTTCATCGGTGGCATGAGCGGTGTTGAGAACGACGTCATTCCCTATGGCATGGTTCTGGGAAATCGGGCACGGCTTGCCGGGTTGAACATCATCGGTATGAAAAGGCGCGGTTTTGAGCGCGACCAGATACACGCACTGCGCGCGGCATACCGCATGCTGTTTGCAGAGGAGGGGACACTGCGCGAGCGCGTTGAGGATGTCGCGGCGCTGTTTACCGAACAGCAGGACGTGATGGATATAATCGACTTCATCAAGGCTGAGACAAGCAGATCCATCTGTATGCCCCGCAGTTCAGCAGATGATTGAGGCGTAAAGGGCACCTATCTGCGATGGCCCCATCCAATTTCGAAAAAGCACCACTTGGCATATTTGCCGGGAGCGGACCGCTGCCTGCAATTGTTGCAGAAGCAGCCGTTGCAAAAGGGCGATCCGTCTTCATAGTTGCGATCAAGGGGTGGAGCGATCCATCGATTGCTCAGTTCCCCCATGCGTGGGTCCGCTATGGAGCGCTTGGGAAGTCGATCCAGCTTTTAAAACAGGCTGAGTGTCGTGAACTCGTTATGATTGGACCTCTGAACCGCCCAACAATCTTCAATTTTCGGCCAGATTGGACCATTTTGAAGTCGCTTGTTCATGTCCTCGGATTGTTGCGTCGCGGCGACGATGGTCTGTTGAGCGGTACTGTTCAGTATTTTGAGGAAACACACGGCTTTCATATTCGCCCTGCTGAAGAGGTCGCCGCGGAATTGGTTGCGCCACTCGGTTTGCTGACCAACGTGTCGCCGTCAGACGAAGACATGGTCGATGTGCACATGGCGATTGAGATCGTTCGAGAACGCGGACGAAATGATCTCGGGCAAGGCGCCGTCGTGTCGGAGGGGCTCATGCTTGACGTGGAAGATGAACAGGGAACGGATGCCATGTTGAGGCGGGTTGCGCAAGTTTCTGAGCACACACGCGGGCGAGGTGTTCTGGTCAAACTACCTAAGCCCGGCCAGGAAAGGCGGGTGGACCTACCAACTCTCGGCATTACGACAGTTGAAAATGCCGCAACTGCTGGTCTTGCCGGTATTGCTTATGAAGCTTCCGGAGCTTTAATCGCCGACGTTGAGGGGGTCAGCCATCGCGCTGACGACTTGGGGCTCTTTGTCATCGGCCTGCCTCCGGGAACCGGCGAAGGCCGAAGCGAGGAGAGAACATGACCACCCCGCGTCATGTCATGATTGTTGCCGGAGAGACATCGGGAGACACGCTCGGCGCCGCCTTGATGATCTCGCTGAGAAGCGCTCTCGCAGACCGGGTACGGTTCACCGGTGTTGGGGGCACACGGATGGAGGCAGAGGGCCTGACATCTGTCTTTCCAATGACGGATATCGCGGTCATGGGGCCGCGTGAAGTGATCCCGCGTTTACCATTGATATTGCGCCGAATGTCTGAGACGACACGCCATGCAGTGGAAACGAAGCCAGATCTGGTGGTGATTATCGATAGCCCGGATTTTACTCATACCGTTGCCAAGCGTATCCACAAAAAGGCGCCAGAAATCCCGATCGCCAATTATGTGTCTCCCAGCGTCTGGGCGTGGCGGCGTGGGAGAGCGAAATCCATGGCGACCTATCTCAGCAAAGTTCTTGCTCTCTTGCCGTTTGAGCCTGCCTTTTTTCGCGCTGAAGCAAACCTTGATTGCGAATATGTGGGCCACCCGGCAATTGAAAAAATTGCGTCGAGGAACGAAGGGAAAACATTCCGAGATGAAAAAGGCATTGCGGCAGAAGCCCCGGTGCTTCTGGCACTTCCCGGCAGTCGAACAAATGAGGTGAAGCGTCTGATTGCGCTTATGGGGGAAACGGTGGCGCAGGTTGCCGCACAGCAGGAGGGATTGCGGGTGGTGATCCCTGTCGTGCCACATGTTCATGACCTTGTGGCCGACGCTGTCAAAGACTGGGCAGTCCAGCCTGTTCTCGCAATCGGTGATGATGAAAAACGTGGAGCATTTGCTGCCGCGACGGCCGCCATCGCGGCATCGGGCACAGTATCACTCGAGCTGGGACTCGCGGGTATCCCGATGGTTGTGGCCTACAAAATCGATCCTATTGCCGCCTGGAGCGTTTCGAGGTTTTTGAAGGTGCCAACAGTGGTGCTCGTCAATCTGATTTTGGACCGCCCTTCGGTCGCAGAATTCCTGCAAGAAAATTGCAAACCGGAGGACCTCACAGCGGCCTTGCTACCTTTGATCAATGACACGCAGGAGCGGCGTTTGGCTTTGGAGGATCTTTCTGAAATGCGAGACCTTATGGGTGTCGGCGGTCCAAGTCCGAGTACACGAGCAGCCAATGTTGTCTTAGAAATGCTCGGTGAAAACCCTATCGGATAGAAAAAAGGCGCTTCCAATTTTGTTGGAAACGCCTTTCGTCAACTCAAATGTCAGACATTTTTACCGCTTGGCGACGTCCACATAGTCGCGACTGGGAGCGCCATTGTAGAGTTGGCGCGGGCGACCGATGCGTTGCTCTGGATCCTGAACCATCTCATTCCACTGAGCGACCCAGCCCGTCGTGCGAGCAAGAGCAAACAGGACAGTGAACATGGTCGTTGGGAAGCCGAGAGCCTTCAGCGTGATGCCTGAATAGAAGTCGATGTTTGGATAGAGCTTCTTCTCGATGAAATACTCATCACTCAAGGCAATTTTTTCGAGTTCCATAGCAACATCCAGCAGGGGATCGTCCTTGATGCCCAGCTCTTTGAGCACTTCATGACAGGCTTGCTGCATGACAGTCGCACGCGGGTCATAGTTTTTATAGACCCGGTGTCCAAAGCCCATCAGGCGGAAGGGGTCATCCTTATCTTTTGCTTTAGCAACGAATTCTGGGATCCGGTCAACTGAGCCGATTTCTTCCAGCATGTTGAGCGCCGCCTCATTGGCACCGCCGTGGGCAGGGCCCCAGAGGCAGGCAATACCGGCTGCGATACAGGCGAAGGGGTTCGCCCCTGAGGAGCCTGCAAGACGGACAGTTGATGTTGATGCATTTTGCTCATGGTCAGCATGCAGAATGAAGATCTTGTCCATGGCGCGTGCGATAACAGGATTGACCTGATATTCCTCAGCAGGAACCGCGAAACACATATGCATGAAATTTTCGGCGTAGCCCAAATCATTGCGTGGATACACGACAGGCTGGCCAATCGAGTATTTGTACGCCATCGCGGCAATCGTTGGGATCTTCGCAATCATACGACGGCTTGCGATCATGCGTTGATGCGGATCATTAATGTCCGTCGAGTCATGGTAGAACGCGGAAAGAGCGCCGACCATGCCGACCATGATCGCCATGGGATGTGCGTCCCGGCGGAAGCCACGCACAAATCCCTGCATCTGCTCATGCACCATTGTGTGATTTGTGATGGCTTTGTCGAACTCCGAAAACTCGGTCGCAGTTGGCAGTTCGCCGTTCAGAAGCAAATAGGCGGTTTCGAGAAAGTTCCCGTTTGCGGCCAAGCCTTCGATTGGATAGCCGCGATAAAGCAATTCGCCTTTGTCGCCGTCGATATAGGTGATGTCGCTGTCGCAGCTCGCGGTTGACGTGAACCCTGGGTCAAATGTGAAATAGCCCGACTGGCCATAAAGTTTGCTCACATCAATGGTGCGAGGACCCACAACACCTTGAAAGATGGGCAAGTCATAGGTTTCGCCACCGACTTCAAGTTTGGCGGTTTCGTTTGTTTGTCGTGCGCTTCTATCTTTTGTCATGGCGTAGACCTGTTCCTTCACTTATCTCCGCGCCCCGGAAAATTCCCTTATCCGTAAGGCTCGAATGGTTGCGGCATTATAGACATCCGATACGAAACCGACACCGTCGGTTCGTCCGGATTTAAACTTGATCTCTGATCCTCTCAATGGCTTCATTGCGGCCAAGGGACGCGAGCACGTCGTAGATACCCGGCGATACACTTCCACCCGTGAGCGCGGCTCGGAGCGGCTGTGCCACTTTGCCAAGCTTCAGATCTTCAGATTCCAAAAATGTTGTGACGGCAGTTTCCAACCCATCAGTTGTCCAGCCTGCCTCCTGCGGGAGCACATCGGCAAGTCGACCAAGAACCACTCGGGCATCGTCACTCAAGGCTTTCTTCGCTTTACCGCTGAGTTCAATGGGCCGGGAGACACGCAGATAGTCAGCGCCCTCGGCAAGCTCGACAAGTGTTTTCGCGCGCTCTTTGAGGCCTGGCATGGCCGCTCTCAGACGTGTTTGAAATGTCCCATTTTCCGTGGGCCATCCTTCGAGGGTTTTCATAACCGTAAGCGTCAACTCAGTCAGGCGATCATCATCGGCAAGGCGAATATAGTGTGCATTGAGGTTCTCCAGTTTCGCAAAATCGAACCGAGCAGGAGACTTGCCAATACTGTCCAGGTTGAACCATTCAATTGCCTGATCTGTGGAGAATATCTCGTCGTCCCCATGGCTCCAGCCGAGACGCACAAGATAGTTGCGCATCGCTTCAGGTAGATAACCCATATCGCGATAGGCCTCAGCCCCTAAAGCACCGTGACGTTTGGAGAGCTTCGCACCATCTGAACCATGGATCAGAGGGACGTGGGAAAACACAGGGGGTGTCCAGCCAAGAGCAGAGTAAATCTGCGCCTGCCGGGCCGCATTCGTGAGGTGGTCGTCGCCGCGAATAATATGGGTAACGCCCATGTCGTGATCGTCCACCACAACTGAGAGCATGTATGTTGGTGTGCCATCAGACCGCAGCAAGATCAGGTCATCCAATTGATCATTGTCAAATTTGACATCACCCATTACCTGATCGACCACGACCGTCCGGCCATCTTGCGGGGCTTTGAAACGGATAACGGGCGGAATTCCGTCCGGAGCGTCTGAAGCACCCCGCTCCCGCCATGTGCCGTCATAGCGCATCGGGCGTCCCTCAGCTCGGGCCTTCTCGCGCATTGCAGTCAGTTCGTCGGGAGAGCAGTAACAACGATAGGCTTGGCCGGCAGCTAGCAGCTGCTCAACGATTTCTACGTGGCGCGCCTGTTGGGCAAACTGATAGACAGGCTCGCCATCCCACTCGAGACCAAGCCACCGCAGGCCCGCAAAAATGGCGTCAATTGCCTCGTCCGTGGAACGTTCCCGATCCGTGTCTTCGATCCGCATCAGAAACTTGCCACCGTTGTGGCGCGCATAGAGCCAGTTGAACAGCGCTGTTCGTGCCCCTCCAATGTGGAGGAACCCGGTGGGAGAAGGCGCGAAGCGCGTTACAACTGTCTCAGAAGCACTCAAAGGTTCGATCAAGCTCCAGTAACATCGCGAGGACTGTCTCGCGGTGGACGGGTATTCACAATATGGGCAAGCCGGGTCGGAAGACCGCTGGAAGGGTGACCTTGGCAGGCATCCCACAGGCTAAGTGACCGCGAGGGAAATAAGACCCTACGGCTGGGGTTCTTTAGCACATTGGCGCCCGTGACCAAAGGCCTGTTGAGCATCACTTTTGCGCGCAACCCTGCGACTTTTGCGTCATACTCAATGGGAAAATGGTAGTTTTTCAAAAAAACCAGCCTCGACGCCCTCCAAGTTGGTCCTGGGGAGACGCGAAAGAGCGATTTCTCAACATCCTGAAGCACCTTGTGGGGCTTTGGCGAACGTTATGTGTCCGCGAACAGGTCAATCTGGGACTTTGGGTGCCTGCTGGGATAGCTGCGGGAATCGCTCTCTATTTCTCCCTACCAACCGAACCCTATCTCGGCTGGTCCCTTGTCAGCTTTGGAGGTAGCGCGCTGGGAGTCTATCTGGTGCGCCATCAAGGGTGGCTGGCAATTTTGGCAGCGACTGTATTTTGTGCTGCACTCGGGTTTGTCGCTGCTCAGGTGCGCACGATGAATGTCGCCGCGCCGGTCTTGCAGAACGAGTTAAGGGCTGCGTCCTTGGCAGGACGGGTTGTAGAGGCAAGTCGCAACCAAGAAGGCGGTACGACGCTACTGTTAGCCCCCAGCTCCATCGGTGGGCTGGCCGAGAACGAGCTGCCGGGGGTTGTGCGACTGCGTGTTCGACAAGCACATGATCCCATATGGCCAGGTGACCGAATTGAAACTCGGGCCATGTTGTGGCCGCCGGCTGAACCTGTCGCGCCAGGCGCATTTGATTTTGCCCGACAAGCCTGGTTTCGAGGGCTGGGTGGGACTGGCGTCACCGTCTCTACACCCAATGTGACGGCTGCTCAGCAGATGGGTGGGTGGCGCGTTGCTGTTGCCGCTCTCAGAGAGCGGGTGGCACGGCACGTAATGGATGGAATGGATGCAGAAGAAGGGCCCGTTGCTGCAGCCCTCATGACCGGCTTAAGACACGCGATTGACGATGATGTGGAACAAGACCTGCGGGATGCGGGTCTCGCACATATTCTCGCAATATCGGGTCTACATATGGCGTTATTTGCCGGAACCCTGTTTTGGCTGGTCAGAACATTTCTGGCGCTCTTTCCTCAACTGGCTTTGCGATATCCGATCAAGAAATGGGCAGCGATGGCCGCCTTATTGGGGGCGTTGGCCTATCTGTTTCTGTCTGGTGCGTCCGTCGCCACCCAACGCGCCTTCATTATGGCAGCACTTATGTTTTTAGCGGTGTTGATTGATCGACCGGCTTTCTCGCTTCGTAATGTAGCGCTTGCTGCAATATTTGTTCTGCTGTTGAGACCCGAGAGCCTCCTCGAACCTGGTTTCCAGATGTCTTTTGCCGCGGTTACTGCTTTGGTCGCAGTCTATCAAAACCGAGAACTTCAGCTTCTGCGCCTTCGCGAAAACGCGACTGGCCTTTCAGGTGTCGTGCGTCTTGCTGTGATCTACATCGTGACGCTTTGCATCACCAGCCTTGTCGCGGGTGCTGCGACGGCACCATTTGCAGCGTTTCATTTCAACCGCATGGCGGCATACGGCATCGTGGGGAACCTCGCCGCCATGCCGCTGGTTGGCATGCTGATCATGCCATCTGCACTCATCGCCTATCTTCTAATGCCGTTTGGGTTGGAGGGCCCGGCACTTTGGGTGATGGAGCTGGGGCTTAAGGGGGTCATATGGGTTGCAAATGAGGTCAGCCATTGGGGTGGCGCCATCGTGCATATCGGCTCATTTTCCACGACAGCACTGGCATTGATTTCGATCGGCGGGCTATGGCTTGCGCTCTGGCAGACAAAGCTCAGACGATTGGGATGTTTACCACTCGCACTCGGGTTGTTGGTTGCCACTTTGTCCGATGCACCAGACATTCTGGTGGACGGTGAAGCGAAACTCATGGCGGTAAAGGAGGCGGACGGACTCTATCTTTGGTCTGGTCGAGCACCCAGATACGCTCGGGAAAGTTGGTTGCGGCGCAATGGTGAGCCAGCTGAAAGCAGCCCGGCAGGCAGGAACCTCCCGTGCGACGAGCTTGGCTGTGTGACAGCGGCAGGGCCAGTTGTCGCCGTGTCGAGATCGTCGGCAGCGCTGAATGATGACTGCCAGGAGGCTGACATTATCATCGCGTCAGTTCCCGTAAGAAGCAGGGCACGACGCAGCTGCAATGCAACTTTGATCATTGATCGTTTTGATGTCGCGCGAGAGGGCGCACACGCAATCTACCTCAACGAGAATGGTGACATTGAACGGGTGGAAACTGTGCGTGACTGGCGAGGGGTGCGACCTTGGACGGGAAGCGACCTTCAGTAGCGCCGCAGCAAGCCGACAAGACGCCCTTGCACTTTTACTCTGTCAGGGCCAAATATCCGCGTTTCATAAGCAGGGTTTGCAGCTTCAAGAGCAACAGAATTTCCTTTGCGACGGAGACGTTTCAAGGTGGCTTCCTGATCATCGACCAAAGCCACGACAATCTCCCCATTGTTGGCGGTGTCACATCTTTCGATAACAACCGTGTCGCCATCTAGGACACCCGCATCAATCATCGAGTCGCCTTTAACCTCCAGCGCATAGTGCTCGCCCCGCGCAAGCATATCGACCGGAACAGATACCTGATGGCTTTCTTCCTGGAGGGCTTCGATTGGGGTACCAGCGGCGATGCGGCCCATGACGGAAATCGGCATCGCATCTTCATTGGCTGGAAGCGTCGATGGCATTTGTGTTTTGCCAAGGCTGCCTTCAATGACCGAGGGAGAAAAGCCGCTGTTTCGCCCAAAGCTTGGCGAGGCTGATTCTGGTAGTTTCAGGATTTCCAGAGCCCGCGCCCGATGCGGCAAGCGGCGCAAAAAGCCGCGCTCCTCCAGAGCTGTGATTAGCCGATGAATGCCTGATTTAGACCGAAGGTCCAGCGCATCTTTCATTTCATCGAATGAAGGGGAGACACCAGTCTCTTTAATCCGTTCGTTGATGAACATCAGCAGTTCATGTTGTTTGCGCGTCAGCATCAAGCAGCCTCCAGTATATCGAGTGTTTCAGTGAGCCTGTGCGGGCACGGTTGAAACACCGTAATTCTAGATATCGAGCGATACAAAACCGGCAGTTAGGTACCAAACCTCGAGAACAAATCAAAAACATCTGATTCTGTTCTAGTTTGGTTCTCCCTGAGCGTCAACCCTAAACTGTGGATAAGTCTGGAGCCCGTAGCAGGACGGATTGGCAGATGTCACCGGTTTTTGCCGCGGGGGCGTGAGGCGGACGGACCAAAAGACAATGACTGCGCGAAAGAGCGCTGAGCATGGAACTGTCTTGCCGGTTGAGTGGAGTGGCAACCCAGGCTCCGTCAACTGCCTGCAGAGTTGCCCGCAGATAGTCCTGGCGTTTGTCATTCGCCTTGAGATCCACACCAAGCGTTACGGGAATGAGCGGCGGATGGGTTGCGGTTATTCCTTGTCTGGCGTCGATCGCCGTGCGCAAAAAGAGGTGCCCGCACACCAACGCCGAAACCGGGTTGCCTGGCAGGCCAAGGAAGGGGACACCATTCAGATCGCCAAACATAAGAGGTTTGCCCGGGCGCATGGCAATACGCCAAAAATCGACGGAAAGACCCATGGAGGTCAAAACCGGCTGAACCAGATCGTGATCGCCGACAGAGGCGCCGCCCAGGGTGACGAGAATGTCTGCGTCCTGCGCCTTCTCAGCACAGTCTTTGATGCTGGCTTCATTGTCCCGGGCGATACCCAAGTCCACCGGTTCACCGCCAACCTCGCGAATGAGCGCGGCCAACCCGGCGCTGTTTGAACTGACAATCTGATTGGGGCCAGGCATTTCACCAGGAAGAACAAGTTCATCGCCGGTTGCAAAAAAGGCGATGCGCGGCTTCTTGAAGACAGCGAGCTCAGGAATATTCATCGCAGCCGCTAGAGCAATATCACTTGCCGACATGCGCCTGCCTGCGTGAAAGAAAGTGTCGCCTTCACGAAAATCAATTCCCGCGCGGCGAATATGCTGATGAGGTTTCGGGGCTTCATTTACAAGGACCGTGTCCCCGTCACGTATCGTATCTTCCTGAATGACAATTGTGTCGGCGCCAGAGGGCAGGGGAGCGCCGGTGAAAATGCGAACCGCCTCACGCTGCCCAACCACTTGGTCGAAAGACCCACCCGCCGCACTTTCTCCGACGACAGTTAGCGAGGCTGGAACTCTACTCACATCCTCAAGACGTACGGCATATCCATCCATCGCAGACCCATCAAACGGCGGGTGTGTTCTGCGCGCCGTCAGCTCGCTAGCAAGGACCCGACCTCCAGCGTCGCCCACCGGGATGCGCTCGGTTGGCAGGAGTGCAATGGCAGCGCCAATTCGGGCAATGGCGTCGTCAACAGGAAGGAGTGAAGCCGCGCTCATGATCCGGTATAGGTTCCTGATTTGCCGCCAGACTTATACGTAAGGCGGATATCGCCAATCGTCATGCCCCGGTCAACCGCTTTGGCCATGTCATAAATTGTAAGGCAGGCAACGCTGACAGCCGTGAGTGCCTCCATCTCAACACCGGTTTTGCCTGAGACACGAACCGTGGCTTCGACGGTAAGAACATTTGTGTCTTCATGGGCGTCAATATCGATGTCGACCTTGCCGATGAGAAGAGGGTGGCAGAGAGGGATCAACTCGTGCGTGCGTTTTGCGGCCATAATCCCGGCCAATCGCGCAGCCTCGATCACATTTCCTTTTGCGATGCGATTTTCCAGGATGAGGTTGAGCGTCGCCGGCTCCATGGAGATCTGACCGCGCGCTGTCGCAACACGGTCAGTCACTTGTTTGTCCGTGACATCGACCATGGCCATGCGCCCGTCGGCGTCAATGTGGGAGAGCTTGTTCTCGCTCATGAAAGATCCTTTTTCATAAAACAGCGCCGACCGACATCCAGACCAGCATCTTCCTCCCGTCCCCGTAGAACGTGAAAGGCAGGTGTCCATTCGTGTTCTGTCAAAATACGAAACCCCATACTTGCATAGAAAGGCGCATTCCAGGGGATCTCAACAAAGGTCGATAATGTTATGGCTCCAAACCCGTTTGTTTGGGCCCACGCACACGCGCCATCAACTAGCTGTCGACCAAAACCCTGGCCTTGAAAGGTGCGACCGACCGAGACTTCATACAGGTGGGCGGTTTGATCATAAGATGCGACAAGCGCAAACCCTGCAACAGTCTGGTCAACATCAGCAACCAGGATGGTGCCATACCGTGTGAATGACAAAACAAAACCTGGGGGCAGGTGACCACCCTCAGCCACATCGTCCAATCCATTGTCACGGAACAATTCGACAGCAGATTTTTCTATGTCACCAAGAAGAGGAATTTCGTCAGGCTCAACAGGTCGGATGCTGACGGTCATGCATCTTCTTTCGCCAGCAGTTCCCGCGTCGCTTGCGCCACGTCGTCTTTCCGCATCAGGCTCTCTCCGATCAGGAACGTATTGACGCCGGCGCCTGAGAGGTGTGCAAGATCAGCGGGGGTTGCAAGTCCGCTTTCCCCAACGATCATCCGATCCGCCGGAACACGCGGCGCAAGGTCGAGTGTTGTTTGCAGACTTGTGTCAAAGGTACGTAGATTACGATTATTGATCCCGATCAGTGGACTTTTGAGTTTCAGTGCCCGGTCTAATTCATCGCCGTTATGTACTTCAATCAAGGCATCCATGCCCCAGTCAAAGGCGGTCTGTTCAAGCTCAGCGGCTTGGGCATCGCTGACCGACGCCATAATGATGAGAATGCAATCGGCTTCCCACGCGCGGGCTTCGACCACCTGATACGGGTCGTAGAGAAAATCTTTGCGCAGCGCAGGCAGCGAGACAGCTGCACGCGCCTTTGTTAGAAAATCCGGCGCTCCTTGAAAGGAAGGGCCATCGGTTAGAACCGATAAACAGGTCGCTCCACCTTTTTCATAAGCGAGGGCAAGTTCAGGCGGATTAAAGTCCGCTCGGATCAGACCCTTTGAAGGGCTCGCTTTTTTGATCTCTGCGATGAGCCCATATCGCCCTTCCTTGGCGCTCGTATGCAACGCATCAGCAAAGCCACGAACAGGAGACGCCGATTTGGCTCGCACTTCCAGCTCAGCCAAAGGACAGGCGGATTTCGCTGCCGCAATTTCTTCCAGCTTATAGGAGCCAATTTTTTCCAGAATGTCTGCCATGGTCAGCTTTCGTTCGAGACGGAAACGAGCTTGTCGAGTGCCGCTTTTGCAGCCCCAGAGGCAATTGCCTCTCCAGCCATCACAACCCCCTCTTTGAGGGTCGCAGCTTTGCCTGCCACGACTAGGGATGCAGCAGCGTTGAGTGCGACGATGTCACGGTAGGGACCGACTTCACCATCAAGCAGCGCGCGGAGTGCTGCAGTGTTTTCATCCGGGTCACCGCCCTTAAGATCCGCCGCAGACGCGCGGGGCAAGCCAACTTCTTCAGGTGCAACCTCAAACGTGGAAACATGTCCGTCTTTGAGTTCAGCAACCCGACTAGACCCCGTGGTCGTAAGCTCATCCAGCCCGTCGCTGCCGTGCATCACCCAGACCCTCGTTGAGCCAAGGTTTTTGAGAACCTGTGCAAGCGGCTCCACCCATTTGTCATCAAAAACGCCAACAACCTGAAACTTGGTTCCCGCAGGGTTTGAGAGAGGACCGAGCAGGTTAAAGATGGTGCGCGTGCCAAGCTCTGCCCGTGTGGGGCCGACATGCTTCATTGCCGAATGGTGGGCGGGGGCAAACATGAAGCCAATGCCCGCTTCATCAATACAGCGTCGGATCAAGTCCGGACCAATATCGAGTTTGACGCCGAGTTTTTCCAGCACCTCTGCAGAGCCAGACTTGGAGGACAGCGCCTTGTTGCCATGCTTCGCGACAGGCACACCACAAGCTGCCACGGCAAAGGAGGCTGCAGTAGAGATGTTGTAAGTGCCCGATGCATCGCCCCCGGTGCCACAGGTGTCGATGGCGTTTGACGGCGCTGGAACCTGAACCGCTTTGGCGCGCATCACTTTGGCACCAGCGGTAATCTCATCGACTGTTTCTCCCCGGACCCTCAGTGCCATAAGGAAGGCGCCAATCTGACCTGAGGTCGCGTCTCCCGACATCATGCTGTTGAAGGCAGCTTCAGCCTCATGTGAGGCGAGGACGTTTCCGTCAGCAACTTTGGCAATCAGTTCTTTGAAGTCAGTCATACTACTCAAGCTAGGTTAGGCAGGGAGCGTGCGTTTAACGCCTGCAAGATCAAGGAAATTGGCCAAAATCTCTCGGCCATGTTCAGACGCAATGCTTTCGGGATGAAATTGGACACCATGGATAGGCAGTTCTTTATGCTGCACACCCATGATGACGCCATCGTCGCTGTGGGCGGTGACGTCCAGGCAGTCCGGCAGACTTTCCGGCGCAATGGTGAGCGAGTGATAGCGGGTCGCCTCAAACGGGTTCGCGATGTCCTTGAATACCCCTTTTCCATCGTGAGAAATCGGGCTCATTTTGCCATGCATCATTTCAGGCGCACGAATGATGGTCGCGCCAAAAGCCTGACCGATGGATTGATGGCCAAGGCAGACGCCAAAGAGGGGCAGTTTCGCGACTGCCGCCGCAGCAACAAGATCAAGGCAGATACCGGCACGATCAGGGTCGCAAGGACCGGGCGAAATGACAATCGCGTCTGGTTTCAGCGCCATCGCATCATCAACACTAATCTGATCATTCCGGTGAACAACGCAGTCTGCCCCCACATCGCCCAGGAAGTGGACAAGATTGTAGGTGAAGCTGTCGTAATTATCGATCAATAGCAGCATCGCTGCGAACTCCGACTGGGGCCAGAAGGGAGGGGCCCGGTGTAAGTACCTGCAATATAGGAACTTTCTTATAAGGACGCCGACCCTATGCAACAAGAGCGACCAGAAACTCAGTGAAACCTGTGGATAAGCCCGTTCCGGCCAGTGCGAACCATGTACTAGATATGGTGAAATGCAACGGGATATCTACTGCATATTGGGGCCGCCTGCATCTGTGGGCAAATATGTGGTGAGGGAAATGCAGCGTGAACCAGGGCAAGCATATAGACGATACGCCAGCGTCTGATCCGGCTGGACGAGAAGGCTATGTATGGGCGATCTGTGCAGCACTGGCGCTGGGCGCTGTCGTCGGCCTCTCAGCGGGCTACGCGCTCCCGGAGCGCAGCACAGGCGTTCAATCGGTTGCGCTTCCGCACCAGTCGCTTCCACACCAATCTCCTGAAACGGTCAATCGGGCTGAAATGTCAGCAGCCCAGATGCGCGCTGCGCCCCGGGTTCTTTCTCCCGTTGGAGCCGAGCCCATCCAGGTGCCCGGCCATGCTGTTCATGCGGCAATACGGGACCCTGGGCCAAATCTTGAACCAGAAGCAGCTAGGGTGTCGTCCAAGCCGCAAACCGACTTTTTGGATCTACCTGCTGATCTCGCGCCTGAGGAGATCTTGGTGTCGTCATTGGGGCGCCCGCTTCCAATTGAAACAGTGGCCCTTCCGTTCGCAGAGGAAGCCAAGCCGCAAATTGCGATCGTGCTGGATGATCTGGGCCTTGATCAAAAATCTACGCGGCGCGCCATAAGGCTTCCCGCAGAGATTACCTTGTCTTTCCTGCCCTATGGGCGGGCTTCCCAGGGGCTGGCGGAGGAAGCAATGGCGCGCGGTCATGAGATAATGGTGCACGTCCCCATGGAGCCTCAGGGCGACGCTGATCCCGGCCCGGGTGCGCTTAGGGTTGATCAATCAACCGATCAGATTGCCTCGCTTCTGGCCCGCCATTTGGATGAATTTCCAGGTGCCGTGGGTTTCAACAATCATATGGGAAGTCGCTTTACAGCTGATGTAAGAGCGCTCCTCCCGGTAATGCGCGAGGCTCGAGCGAGGGGGCTTCTGTTCCTTGATAGCCGCACGACAGCAAACACGCTGGCGGCGAAGATTGGAGAGGCGGCGGGCGCAACCACTGTCAGCCGGGATGTCTTCTTGGACCATGCATCTGGTGCCGATGGGTTGCTGGCCCAATTGGCAGAGTTGGAAAAGACAGCGCGCGCTACCGGTCAAGCCATAGCGATCGGCCATCCTCATGAAATGACCCTGGAGGTGCTTGAAGTTTGGGCACGGGGTCTGGGGAGCAAGGGATTGGAACTGGCCCCTATTTCTGCGATGGCAAAACCCAATTCTGCAATCGACAAGGGCCTATTGGCCGCGTCCAGCCTCTGAGGCAAAGCGAACGGCTTCCTCTGCTGCGCGGAAGAGTGCCTTCGCCTTATTGACTGATTCTGCATGCTCATATTCCGGCGTTGAGTCAGCGACAACGCCGCCACCGGCTTGCACGAACATTTTGCCGTCTTTGACAACCGCAGTTCTCAGCACGATGCAGGTGTCCATATCACCGCCTGCAGAAAAATATCCGACTAGGCCTGCATAGGCGCCGCGCTTCTCCAATTCCAACTCGTCGATAATCTCCATTGCCCGTACTTTGGGCGCTCCAGAGACAGTGCCCGCTGGGTGACCCGCAATAAGCGCTGAGATGGCGTCGAAACGTGGATCAAGATCGCCTTCCACATTAGACACGATGTGAATGAGGTGGGAGGTGTATTGCAGGGCGAATTGGTCAGTAACGTCCACTGACCCTAATTTGGAAACACGACCGACATCGTTGCGCCCAAGATCAAGCAGCATCAAATGCTCTGCGCGCTCCTTTGGATCGCTCAGCAGGTCTTGTTCAATCGCAGCGTCTTCTGCACGGCTTTCGCCCCGGTGCCGCGTGCCAGCAATGGGTCGGATGGTTACTTTGCCGTCGCGAACGCGAACAAGAATCTCTGGGCTTGAGCCAACAAGCGAGAAACCCTCAAAATTCAGAAAGAATAAGTAGGGTGATGGATTGATCCGCCGCAATGCTCGGTAAAGAGAGAAAGGTGGGAGTTCAAATTCTGTCTCAAACCGCTGGCTGAGAACCACCTGAAATACATCTCCCGCCGCGATATATTCCCTGGCCTGTGCGACCATATCAAAATAGGTCTCTTTGGGAGTATTGGAGGTCGGTGTTGGAAGCGCTGCGACGTCCGCCGCAGGCTCAGCATGGGAAAGAGCCTGGTCAAAGCGCGCGATGGTTTGCTCAAGCCTATCCAGGGCCTTCTCATAGGCCATCTTGCCCGTGGTGCCCTCACTATGCCGCACCGGCGTTACAAGAATGACTTCATCTTTCACAGAATCGAAGACAGCGATCATCGTAGGTCGCAGGAAAAGCCCATCGGGTAGACCAAGTACATCTGGGTTTTCATCGGGCAGATGCTCCATCAGACGCACAGCGTCATAACCCATATAGCCAAATACGCCGGCGGACATGGCCGGAAGATCTTCTGGCAGATCAATATGGGCGCTTTCTATAAAGTCTCTCAAGGCGTCCAAAGTACCCTTGTCACAGGGGACAAAGGCCGATGTGTCATGCTCTGCAGTCAGGTTGATCGCAGCCTTGTCACCTTGGGCTTTCCATATGGCATCAGGTTTCAGTCCGATAATGGAATAGCGGCCACGGGTGTCGCCACCCTCCACAGATTCCAACAGGAAGCTATTGGGCTGTTCAGCAGCGATCTTGAGATAGGCAGAGACCGGCGTTTCCATATCGGCAACCAGACGTGTCCACACAACCTGAGCTTTCCCGGAGGAATAAGCGGGCTCAAAGATGTCAAACGCGGGATGAAACATGAAACATTCCGATCCAGGCATCTGCCGGGACCGGTCTCCTTTACCTAGTCTAATTATAGTTGCGAGCGGTGGCGTTAGCCGCCGGTGCCCGGTGAAAGCAGCTGATCAAGAAGTCCATAATTCACCTGAACCTCATACTTCTCCTGCAGTGCAACAACAAGTGCAGCGATAAGATCATCGGCGGCTGTTGTTTTTAGGCCGTCCTCAATCTCCGAGAGATCTGCGGTGTTGTCGCCCGGTGTCGGCGTTTCGATGGCTGCCACTTGCATCAACACCATGCTGTCGCCAAACCCAGCGAGCGAATAGGTGAACTTATCGGCTGGCGTTGCAAAGATATTCGTAACGCCAATACGCGAGAACGTCTCATTGTTGAACCGTCGAACCATGAGAGGTGACGTGAGAGCAGCTCTATTATATTCCGCCGCGATGGCATCCATGCTCGTGCCCAGATTTCCGCGTTCGACCAGTGATTGCGCAAGTTCTTCCAACGCAACTTTTCGCTGTTCCCGCTTCCAAAGTGCGATGACATCATCGCGGACTTCATCAAGCGGCTTCAGCTCGGCAGGCGTGATGCCCGTCACCTCGACCCAGAAATAACCATCATCATCAAGGTCTCCTGCGGGAATTTCGATTCCGATATCATTAGCGAACACAAGAGGCATAAGACCGGAGATCGACGGCATGTTCTCTGGTGGTGGTCCAGCGATGGTCAGACCCTGCTCGGTTGTGTCTGCAACTTTGACCAGATCAAGAGATTGGCTTGCAGAAATTTCCTGCAAGGTGGAGCCGCCAGCACGTTCATCTTCAATCTGATTATAGAGATCAAAAACGGCGTCTGCGGCCTGCGTGGCCACAAGCTCCTTTTGTATCTCGTCGCGAACATCTTCGAATTTCGCCGGGATGGCAGGTTTGATGCCAGTAACGATAAGAACGACGGGACCAAGAGGGCCGTCAATCGGGTCGCTGACTTTGCCTTCCTCAAGGCTGAAGGCCGCTTTCCCAATGTCTGGGCTCAAGAAGCCCTGAATCGTCACATCGCTCAGCGTCACATCATCAATGCTGAGGCTGAGCCCATCCAACACACCTTCAATAGCAGCGCCTTCATTCAGCTTTTGACTGATCGCGAGGGCTGCAGCTGCGTCGGGTGTCGGAATTTGGATAACCGTTCGGGTTTCCTGTTCATCGAATTCTCCCCGGCGGTCTTCAAATTCTGACAGGAGCACTGCTTCATCAATCGCCAGATTAGGTGCAATATCGCTGGGGCGCACGCTCAGGACACTGAATGAACGTGTTTCAGGGCGAGTGAAGCGTATCGCAGTCTGTTGATGATAGGCGTCAATCACATCTTCCGCAGGGTCTGCGATATTCTCGACCAGATCAGGCGGCAAGGTTATGTAGCGAACGCTCCGAAGTTCGTAGCGATATTCATAAAGTGCCTCTGCGAGCCCTGTGGCGGGCGTGGCCCCGGCTGATACCGTCGACAGCAACTGCTCGCGTTTCAGGAAGTCCCGGCGGTCATCCACAAATGTCTGCTCAGAAATTCGGCTCTGCAAAAGTGCCAGTTCAAACGTTTGACGGTCGAACTGCCCAAATGCGCCAAAAAACGTCTGATCTGTTCGAATGTCTGTAGCAACCATTTCATCAGAGACAGCAAGGCCGAGCGACCGCGCCTCTTCGGAAAGAACGGCACCACCGGCCAACTGAGAAAGAACACGTCGATCAATGCCGTATTTGCGCCCGTCCTGTGGCGAGATGTATTGGCCAATCTGCTCGCTGAAGTCATCAAGTCGTTGCGCGTATTCGGCGTTAAAGCGCTCGGCAGTGATCTCGGTCTCGCCGGCAGTAAGGACGGTGTCATTGCTGAAACCGCGGAATACATCCGCAACTCCCCAAATGGCGAAGGCGGCCACGAGCGGAATAATAATAATCCATGCGACCCAGCCGCTTGCATATTGTCTTAGGAGATGGAGCATGTGCGCACTGTCTTTCGCCGGCTGGCAGTAAGTAGAAAAAGAGACGCCAAATCAGCGCCTCCGAACGGGGCGCATGATAGGGGCGGGGTCCAGTTAAGGGCAAGTGGCATAAAAGAAAATTGGCGTGGGCACCGGCTCTTTCTTGGCGCATGCTGGTGGTTCTGGTAAACGCAGAGGCAAACCACGCTTAGAAAGCATCAGGGAG
Organism: Alphaproteobacteria bacterium; assembly: GCA_021775935.1. Taxonomy (GTDB): domain Bacteria; phylum Pseudomonadota; class Alphaproteobacteria; order Parvibaculales; family Parvibaculaceae; genus Mf105b01. The sequence goes on along the minus strand of JAJFGY010000136.1, from coordinate 48,211 downwards.
ACAAGGGAATGGCTGCGAGAAAACCGAAACCATTGGTTGCTGGCAATTGGAAGATGAATGGGCTGAAGAGCGCATCCCGAGAAGTCTACGCTTTAGGGTCCAAACTCAAAAGGGCTGGACGCGTCCCCTGTGAGGTCCTGATCTGCCCTCCAATGCCTTCCGTGCAGGCCTTTGTTGCCAAGGCAAAAGGCTCCAAAGTCGCTATTGGCGCCCAGGATTGTCATGCAAATGAGAGCGGGGCTCATACCGGTGACGTCAGTGCTGAAATGATCAAAGACATCGGTGCGAAATTCGTGATTGTGGGCCACTCAGAGCGCCGTGCTGACCATGGAGAAACCAGCGCAGATGTGAGGGCAAAGGCACTTGCAGCACACCGTGCAGGTCTTACAGCGATCGTTTGCGTTGGTGAGACCGAAGCTGAGCGCAATGCAGGGGACACTCTCAAAGTGATCACGAGCCAGCTGAAAGGTTCGCTTGATGATGGGTTTACCGCCAAGAAAACGGTTATTGCCTATGAGCCCGTCTGGGCGATTGGGACGGGCCGGACGCCGACGCCGGAAGATGTCGCTAAGGTCCATGCCCATATCCGAAAGCGCCTCACAGCGCGTTTTGGGGATGATGGGGATGCCTTCCGTATCCTTTATGGCGGATCGGTAAAACCTTCCAACGCTGACGAACTCATGAATGTGCCAAACGTCAACGGTGCACTGGTCGGGGGCGCAAGCCTCAAAGCGTCAGACTTTTTTGGAATCATTTCTGCTTATCTCTGAACGGGTTGAGATATTGATTCCGAAAAATGCTCTAAGGTGCTGAAATTTAATCAGTTTAGTAAAGCTGGAGCGGCCATCGCTGCATACAAGATGGTTGCGACAGCGCCAAACCCCGTCCAAGCACGGGGCGGGCGTGATGCCGCGGCGGCGGACCAGCTGCCAGGCCAGACCAAGAAGCCCGCCATTTATTGGAACGAGGGGATTTATCGCTAACCCAAATCGGGTTTTGGTGCGGATTTTCAGACAGCGGCTCTTTCAGCGGAGACTTCAAAAAATCGCTGGGAACGCCGCCCAACACCTACCGAAGCTCCAGCGCAGGCTGAAGACGGATATTTACCCGTTCTGGGCTGGCAAAACCTGTCCCAGTGAGCTAGAAAGCGCCCGGCCTGTTGATCGGCCACCAATTTGCCCTGAGGGCCGTTAGTCTATTCACCAAGGAGCCATCCATGGCCACCATCCTGCTCGTGATTCATTTGATGATCGCAGTCGCGCTTGTTGCCACGATTTTGCTGCAACGCTCTGAAGGCGGTGCGCTGGGAATTGGCGGTGGCGGCGGCGGCGGCGGACTGGTCTCCAACCGTGGAGCAGGCAATCTTCTGACACGGGCATCAGCGGTTTTGGCAGGGCTGTTCTTCCTGACCAGCATTAGCCTGACCCTGTTGGCGAGGAACGACAGCCGGAACAATTCCATCCTCGACGTGGTGCCTGTGGATGCAACAGCTCCCCTGGTTCCGGGAACAGATGGGGAGGCGCTGCCATCCACACCTGCGCCGGCACCGCTGGGTGCGGAAGAGCCAGCGTCTCAGGGGCCTTTGGTCCCCAGGGCTGAATAATCAGGGCTTCTTTGCCACTGTTTCAAAGAATTTGTCTGCGCTGCGTTTATCCGCTTCGAATCGCCGTGCGTTCCATATAGTTTGAGGGTCCATGACGCGGTACATTTTCATAACCGGCGGCGTGGTCTCTTCTCTCGGTAAAGGACTGGCATCCGCAGCACTCGGAGCCCTGTTGCAGGCGCGCGGGTACTCGGTTCGGTTGCGCAAGCTAGATCCTTATCTGAACGTTGATCCAGGGACCATGAGCCCCATCCAGCACGGCGAGGTCTTTGTGACCGATGACGGCGCTGAAACTGACCTTGATCTTGGTCACTACGAACGGTTCACTGGCGTTCCTGCCACCCAGGGTGACAACATCACCACGGGGCGCATCTATCAGAACATCATCACCAAAGAGCGCCGTGGGGACTATCTTGGCGGCACTGTGCAGGTGATCCCGCATGTAACCGATGCAATCAAAGAATTCGTGCTCGACGGCAATGAGGGCGTTGATTTCGTTCTCTGTGAGATCGGCGGCACGGTTGGCGATATTGAAGGGCTGCCTTTCTTCGAAGCCATTCGCCAGCTGGGCAATGATCTGCCGCGGGGCATGACCTGTTTTATTCATCTGACTTTGATGCCCTTCATTCCAAGTGCCGGTGAGATGAAGACCAAACCGACACAGCACTCCGTGAAAGAGCTACGCTCCATTGGCATCCAGCCCGACATTTTGATGTGTCGTTGTGACAGGCCAATCCCGGCGAGTGAAAAACGAAAAATCGGGCTGTTTTGCAATGTTCGCGAAAGCGCGGTCATTCAGGCGATGGATGTGGACACGATCTATGGTGTGCCCCACGCCTATCATCTGGAAGGCTTGGACAGCGAAGTTCTCTCTGTCTTTGGGCTCGAAGGTACAGAAGCACCAAAGCTGGACAACTGGCTGGAACTTGTAAAAACCGTCCGAGAACCGGAAGGCGAAATCACAATCGCCATTGTCGGAAAATATACGGGGCTCAAGGACGCCTACAAATCGCTGACGGAAGCACTCGCTCATGGCGGCATTGCCAACAAGGTTGGGGTGAAAGTCAGATGGCTTGAGTCTGAGATTTTTGAGAAAGAAGACGCAGTCCAGCATCTTGAAGACGTGAATGGCATTCTGGTGCCGGGCGGCTTCGGAGAGCGGGGCGCAGAGGGCAAGATTGCGGCGGCCAACTTCGCACGCGAGCGAAATATCCCCTATCTCGGCATTTGTTTTGGGATGCAGATGGCTGTCATTGAAGCTCTGCGAAATCTCGCAGGGCTAAAAGAGGCAACGTCTACTGAGTTTCGGCCAAACGCCCCTGAACCAGCTGTTGGTTTGATGACCGAATGGATGCAGGAAAACGAGCTTGTGAAGCGGCGCGATGGGGGGGATCTGGGCGGCACGATGCGGCTTGGTGCCTATGACGCGATTTTGACCGAAGGCAGCAGGGTCGCTGAGATCTATGGGGCCCAAACAATCAGTGAGCGCCATCGACACCGCTATGAGGTCAACATGGCCTACCGTGACCAGCTGGAAGCCGCTGGCATGGTCGTCTCTGGAACATCGCCCGATGGGCTACTCCCGGAGATTGTGGAGATACCTGATCACCCCTGGTATGTCGGCGTGCAGTTCCACCCGGAACTCAAGTCTAAACCACTGGATCCCCATCCACTGTTCAGCTCGTTTGTCGAGGCAGCGCTTGCTCAAAGCAGGCTCGTTTAAACCGTCCGCTCTGGCAATACCTGCGCGCGATAGTCTTACGCAAATGACGTGACACTTGGCCGGTCGTACGCACGGCATGATGGGGGAAGCCAAATGCGCGCTGTGGTTCCTTCGCCTGTCTGGCTCTCCAATTCAAACGTTCCACCAAGCAGTGCGGTCAGTTGAGTTGTGATCGCAAGGCCCAGTCCCGACCCTTCAACATCGCCAACGGTCATGTCGGGGCCTGCCCGCCAAAACGGCAATGATGCTTTTTTCACTTCTTCCGGGCTCATACCGACGCCGCTATCGCTAACCTCAAAGGATATTCTGCCGTCGGAATGTAAACCAGCCTTGAGTGCAACCTCGCCTCCCTCTGGGGTGTACTTAATCGCGTTGGTCAGCAAATTGACCAGGATTTGTCGGAACCTCTGTTGGTCTGAGGTCAGGAATGTGAGATCCGGATCGCAAGATGTTCTCAATTGGATGTTCTTGTCCCCGGCACGGTGAGTAACCAGAGCAAGACACGCATCCAGTGCAGCAGGCGCGCTGAAGGTCGAAAGAGCGACTTTGAGCTCTCCTTTTTCTACAAGCACCAGATCATGCAGATCTTCCAGGATGGACGTCAGGTGTAACCCCGCATCATTAATGTCCTTCACATATTCCGAGTATTTTGGATTGTTGATGGGCCCCATCGTCTCAAGGCTTATCGCCTCGGAAAAGCCGACGATGGCGTTAAGCGGTGTTCGCAATTCATGGCTCAAATGGGCGATGAACGTGTCCTTGGCATCATTCTTTTCTTCTGCAACATCTGCTTCTGAGCTTCTAGCAAGCGCCAACCTGAGGGATTTTTGCACACGCGCATCGGTCTTGCGATAGGAGATCACCCTGTTATAGGTCACATAGCGAGCGGCGAAGGTGATCGCGCTCGTGCCTGCGGCACTGAACAGCATGAAGGTGTAGTGACTGGCAAGGTGCGGGTTGTAGGTCATGACTTGTTGAAGTCCGAGCCAGCCCAACGCTGTGCAGCAAACGAACAGAGTGAACCACCGAACTGACAAAACGAAGAGGCCCCATGCCATCAACACAATGGCCAAATTGGTCGTCTGCAGCGGATCATCTGTGAGATAGATATGCAGTGCTGTGTTATTGAGAACAACCAAAGCCGCGGAGAAAAGTGCTGTGTTCGCAAAGTGGTGAGGCACCAGCGAGCGATAGCTCAACAATGCTACGGTAGCAATAATTATAGAGCTTACGAATGTTGTTAAGGCGATGGTCAGATTATGCGGCGCAGGGACAAAGAAGATATGCGCGATGCTTAGAAGTAGATAGATCGCTGCCGCGATCCCCGTCGTGATGGCGAGTGTATCGCTGGTGATTTCATCGCGGTCTGCCTGAGTGACGACCACAGGGAGTTCTTCAGCGTCGCTTGTCGGCGAAGACGCTTCATCACTCTCAGCTTTCGTTGAAACATCCACGTTTGCGGACCCGATCTTGACCGGCCACCCCACCTGCGGCCCTGAACGGACAAGTTTGTCAGACAGGGTTTGCTAAATTGCCAAGAATTTTGGTTAACGAAACACGATTATGTGTCTTGAAATGGAGCGCTAACCGCGGCCGCGATAGGGCGGTACGCCCTGGTCAGGCAGCCAGACATCTTCTGGTGCTTGCCCAGTCTGCCAAAACACGTCAATCGGGATGCCGCCGCGTGGATACCAATAGCCGCCAATGCGCAGCCATGTAGGGTTTAGGTCTTCGGCAAGTCTACGTCCTATGCCCACTGTGCAGTCTTCATGGAAGGCACCGTGGTTACGAAAGGACTGGAGGTAGAGCTTCAGCGATTTGGACTCAACGAGCCAATCAGCGGGGACATAATCGATGACGAGATGTGCAAAGTCCGGTTGTCCTGTGACCGGGCAGAGAGAGGTAAATTCTGGGCACACGAACCGAGCGACATACCGTGCGTCCTGCTGAGGATTTGGAACACGCTCAAGGACCGCTTCATCGGGTGATGTCGGTGCTTCAGTTGCCCCTCCCAGCTGGGTCAGGTTTTCTGTGTAGTCAGCCATAGCGCTCAGCCTTTTTATCAGTCGGTAGGGCCATCATAGACACAGCCTTCATGGCAGCTGTCTCTATGGACTTCTACCCGTGAAAGACGTTTCAGTCTTGGCGCCAGGCGGCCCCAAATCCAGACACAGATATTCTCAAGGGTCGGGACGGAAAGCCCCTCTACTTCATTGAGACAGCGATGGTCCAGCTCAGCTTTCACATCGTTGAGAACGTCCAGCAGACTACCAAACTCCCGAATGAGACCTGTATCTGGGTCAGGTTCGCCTTCCATCCAGACGACGGCTCGAAACGAGTGTCCGTGCATGCGGCTATTTGCATGGCCTTCAGGCGCGGATGGCAAAAAATGCGCTGCCTCAAATCCAAACTCTTTGTAGATACGCATCAGTCAATCCCGAGATATTTATGTGTCTGGAGAGACAGCTGCCAACTGGGATGCGCCAGACAATAGTTAACACTCGCACGCACATTCATTTGGTAATTGTCATCATCAAGAGGTTGTAGCAGGAAATTGTCAAAGGCGAGCCCTTCAAATCTGTCAGGTTTTGCGAGGGATTGCGGGTAAACCAGCTTCAGTTCTGAGCCGGATGTTTGAACCAGGGGCGCGTCTGCCTTCGGACTGACACAGATCCAGTCAATCCCGGCTGGTGCAGCGATGGTGCCGTTGGTTTCAACAGCCACTTCAAAACCTACCTCATGCAGGGCCTCGATCAGTGGGACATCCAATTGCAGGAGGGGTTCTCCGCCAGTGCAGACAACATATCTGCCCGCATCACCATGGGAGGATGCGCTGTCTGTCGGCCAGTGCGACGCTATCTCTGCCGCCAGAGTAGCCGCGTCGGCGAACTTCCCGCCATTCTGGCCATTTGTTCCGACGAAATCTGTGTCGCAGAATGTGCAGACAGCATTTGCGCGATCTTGCTCCCGGCCAGTCCAGAGGTTGCAGCCTGTAAAACGGCAAAAGACAGCAGGGCGCCCACTATGTTTGCCTTCGCCCTGCAGAGTGAAAAAAAGCTCTTTAACAGAATACATGGATGCTCAACCTGCCTTGTCTTGCGAAGCGCTGCGCCAGGTCGAAAAACCTTTCCCACGAAGGTCGCAGGCCGGACAATCGTCACAACCATAACCCCAGGCATGGCGATGTTCTCTGTCACCCTTGTAGCAGGTGTGGGTCTCTTCGATCACAAGATCAATCAGGGCCTGTCCACCCAGGCTCTCTGTCATTGCCCACGTTTCTGCCTTGTCGATCCACATCAAGGGGGTCTCAAGGACGAAAGGGAGGTCCATGCCAAGGCTGATGGCGTGGGTGAGGGCTTTCAAGGTCTCATCGCGGCAATCGGGATAGCCTGAGAAATCTGTCTCGCACATGCCGCCAACCAGATGTGTCGCGCCGCGCCGATATCCAACCGCGGCGGCGTAGGTCAAAAAGAGGAGGTTCCGACCGGGCACAAAACTTGTCGGAAGCCCATTTTCGCCCATGACGATTTCCTGATCACGGGTAAGCGCTGTCTCGCTGATTTCGCCAAGGGCGTTGAGATGCAGGAGGTGGTCTGGTCCCAGCCGTTCGCCCCAGTGCGGGAAGGCAGCAGCGAGTTTGGTTCGGATCGCGGCTCGGCAGTCGAGTTCCACCTTATGGGATTGACCGTAATCAAAGCCGATCGTCTCGACGGAGGCATAGCGCTCCAGCGCCCAGGCAAGACAAAGCGTTGAGTCTTGGCCGCCCGAAAAAAGAACCATCGCTGTACCGGTATTCTCCATGAGCGTGTTGAAACCCGTGGGGACCCTGAGGTCAAGAGCGGTAGGCAAAAAAGGCGGCTGATCCCAGGAAATCCAAGCTCTTGGATGCCAAATATGAGATCCACGAGCTATTGGCGGCTCCAGGAAGCGGGGCGCTCGGGCCCTGATCACAGACATGTGTCGAGGCAGCAATTGCCCCCTTGGCTGGTTCGTGGGTATTCCTAGGGCAACAAAAATGAACATTGGGGTTCAACAGCGCCGCAAGGACGATCTGTCGAAGATGCCCAAAAGAAGGAAGTTGATATGCTTAAGCCACTCTCTTTGCTCCTGCTCCGAACCGGCACCGGGCTTCTTTTGGCCATATGGGGAGCAATAAAAATTGCTGCACCAAGCGCGTCAATTGGCGTGTCGGAAAAATATTATGGGGGTGCCTTGAGCATGGATGCGCTGCAAACCCCGCTGGGTGTCCTGCAGGTATTGCTCGGTCTTACGATTGTGTTGGGTCTGTTTCGCAAATTTGTCTATCCGATCCAGTCAATTGTCTTGGGGCTCGGACTGCTCGCGATCTGGAAATATATTGCAGACCCGCTTGGCCTCTATCTGTTGACGGAGGAAACCCGCAACCTTCTGTTTTTCCCTTCCTTCACAGTCTTTGCAGCGACACTGGTGCTCTTGGCGTTCCGCGATGACGATACGATGAGCCTCGACATCAAACTCGGGCGGCCTTAACGCAAAGAGGGGCCAGGAAAATGGCTTCCTGGCCCCTCTCTCATCTCATAACATTTGCTAGAACGAATAGCTCAGACTTGCAGAGATAAAGTCTTTGTCAGCTGAGCCATTGTGTATGCCCCCGCCGAAACCATTGGTGTAGCTCACGCTGCCATTCCACGCGTTGAGATAGCTGACCCCCAGCGCAAGGCTCACCTGTTTCACACCTTTGACGAAACCAGGTCCGATGGGGCCTGGCGCAAAGCCCGTCGTATCGTGCCGAAAGCTGACACTTGGTGTGACGGTAATAGGAAGATCCCATGGGTTGTTGTACGTGCTGATCGCCGCTACGCGATATCCAGTGGAGAGACTCGTTGCATATTGGGTGTTGGTCTGACCATTCGTCAAAACCGAAGCAGCCGTGGCGCTACTGATGCCAATCTCTGAGCCGCTATGATTGAGATAAAGGTCTCCCGCGTCTGCCACATACATAAAGCCGCCATTGACCAGCAAAACCAGTAGATCTGCGCCGATAGCCTCAACGAACTCGTTGCTCTGTGTATAGGTGCTGATCGTATTGAATTGTCCTTGCAGAGCATCTGCTTCTGTAACTGAGGAGGTGGATTGGCCAAGCACGATTGCAGCAAGATCACTTGTCGTTGGCTCCAAGCCCCCTGAGAACAAAGCCGCAAATCCCGTTGCGTCCAACACCTGAGCAAGTTGCTGATTGCTCTCCGTCTGAAGCGGCATGTCAGGCGTGAAACTTGTTTCCACGGCAAAGGCGACATCCCCAATGGTTGTGGAGGCACTGACACCTAGAGTGTTGATGCTGTCAGGATAGACCCATTCAACAGTGCCGGCGCCTGCTGCGTTGATAAGCGCGAGCCCGCTGCTCGTCGCGTCCACACAGCCGCCAATTGCAGCACAAGCTGTTGCGGCATCAACAGTGCCTGCCCGATAGCCGAGAAAGGGAAGTCGCGAGGTGTAGTGACTGTAATAGAGCCCGAACTCCGTCCCACCATTGATCGCCTCTGAGTAATGCCGAAGGGCGACACCGAACTCAGCTGAATCTTCATCTACGGTGTCTCCCTCTATGCCGAGATATGAAATTCCATCGAATTGGCTGTTACCAGCCGTGAGAGTATCAGGGCTACCGAATATTGCTAAATTGGGTCCAAGGCCCGCAATGTCCAATGATGAAAAGAACGAACCTGATGGATCGATCTCCGTCTTTTCGTAGGCCCACTGCCAGAAAGCTTCAACCGATGTGTCTCCATATGTCGCGGAGCCATAAACCATCGGCATTGGTGTGAGTGCTTCCTTCAATTCTGCACCAGGTGTGCGTAGTGCCGTAACGTCGACAGCCTGAAACGCATTAATGCCACCCTGGAGGAAGAGGCTCTCGCCCCAGTTCACTACCTGATTTCCGACACGTACTGTGACGGGAACCGTATCGGCGACAACGAAGTCCCCATAGACAAAAGCATCAAGCACATCGACGCCGTAATCGAGTTGCTCCTGAGCGTCGCCCTGAAGGTCACGAAACCTCATATCGTTCTCGGCGTACACATAGTCGTAAAAAGATTTCACCCGTGCAAAAGCGCCAAAATTCGCATATTTCGCGGAAATATCGTTTGTCGCCTTGACGGTCGCGGAGGTCAGGTCCCATTGGTCAAAGTTCAGGTTGCCATTGTCCGCGTTGATGCTGGCGCCAGTTCCCGTGCCGTTGAGACAACCGCCATTATTGACGTTGATGTTTTCGCAATCGCGGTCAGATGCGCGAACTGACACACCCATGGAAACCGTCGTGTCGATGGAAACGTCGACAGGGCCGACTTTGGTGTCATAGGCAACAGCAGGGCTGCTGAGGTAAAGGAGTGTGGCTGACCCAATGGATAGGCTAAGCGCCAGTTGGGCGGATCGATGCCGCCAAGTCCCGCCTAAGGCAGGGGTGAGTGAGAAGTGCATGGTCTTCCTCCGAGCATGCGGGGAGGTCTCGACTGCCGGGCCCCCCGATCCGGCAATACCTCTCTCGACCGCAAGCGTCGTAATAGAAGTGCTGTAGAACGATGTCCCTCTCACCCCGTCGGACATCCAGCACGAGCACACTAGCAACCAGGCAGGTACGGACCCGTTGCCGGATTCACACACGCAGCGGGCGACCAGGACCGAGAGAGCTATCCCGCGTGTAAAAAATTCAGACGGTCAGGGTGAATTGTCGGGAAAATTTCTCAGGCCGCCAGAACCAGGGGGTTTGACCTACGCCAAGGGCTCAGATGCGCCAGAATCGCGAGAAATTGGGAAATTTTCGCCAAAACGCTTTCGGACAGGCGCAGGCTTGGGTATGTATCGCCTAACACATGATCACTGACCAAATGGGAGCCTCACATGAGCGCCATCATCGACATTGTCGGCCGCGAAATTCTCGACAGCCGCGGCAACCCCACCGTCGAAGTCGACGTCGTCCTGGAAGACGGTTCCGTAGGCCGGGCGGCAGTTCCCTCAGGTGCCTCCACAGGCGCACACGAAGCCGTTGAGCTGCGCGACGGCGACAACAATCGCTATGGCGGCAAAGGTGTGCTGAAAGCCCTGGACGCTGTAAACACCGAGATCTTTGACGCAATCGGCGGGATGGATGCTGAGGAGCAGATTCACCTGGATCGCATGATGTGCGAGCTTGATGGAACACCAAACAAAGCCCGCATCGGTGCAAATTCAATTCTGGGCGTTTCGATGGCGCTGGCCAAAGCACAGGCTGATTCAAGCGAGCTTCCACTCTTCCGCTACATCGGCGGCCCTGCAGCCCGCGTTCTGCCTGTTCCCATGATGAACATCGTGAATGGGGGCGAGCACGCGGACAATCCGATCGATATTCAGGAATTCATGATTGTACCAGTGGCAGCGGACAATATCCGCGAAGCGGTCCGAATGGGTTCTGAAGTTTTCCATCAGCTGAAGTCAGAATTGAAGGCCGATGGGCATAACACCGCCGTTGGAGACGAAGGTGGCTTTGCCCCCAATCTGGCCTCCACCGACGCGGCGTTGGACTACATCATGAAGGCAATTGAAAAGGCGGGCTACAAACCCGGCGAAGACATGTACCTGGCCCTCGACGCAGCTTCGACCGAATTCCATGACAGCGGTGTCTATAACCTCAAAGGCGAAGGTAAGAAACTGGATGCCGGTGGCATGGTTGACTATTGGGCAGACCTGGTCGGGCGCTACCCCATCATCTCCATCGAAGATGGGATGGACGAAGACGATTGGGACGGCTGGAAAGCGCTGACAGATCGCATTGGCGATAAAGTGCAACTTGTGGGCGACGATCTCTTCGTCACCAATAAGGAACGCTTGCATGCGGGCATCAACATGGGTGTCGCGAATTCCATCCTCGTGAAGGTCAATCAGATCGGCACCCTGACAGAGACGCTTGAGTCCGTTGAGATGGCGCACAAAGCAAGCTACACAGCCGTCATGTCACACCGCTCTGGCGAAACCGAAGACGCGACCATCGCTGACCTGGCTGTTGCCACCAATTGCGGCCAAATCAAAACGGGGTCGCTCGCCCGCTCGGACCGTCTGGCAAAATACAATCAGCTCATCCGCATCGAAGAGCTTTTGGGCCCAGCCGCAGAGTATGCCGGCCGGTCGATCCTGAAAGGCTAAGACACCTCACATGGCACAAGCACGGGCAACGATAATCGGTGGTGGCCCGGCTGGTCTGATGGCAGCTGAGGCGCTGACGCGGAGAGGCATCGCGGTCGATCTATTTGACGCCATGCCTTCGCTCGGGCGCAAATTCCTGATGGCGGGGAAGAGTGGGCTCAACCTTACCCACTCGGAATCGATTGATGCATTCCTCGCCCATTTCGGTCAAGCGCGACCCTACCTTGAAAACACGATTGAACATTTCCCGCCAAATGCCGTTCGCGAGTGGGCAGCAGACCTGGGCACCAAAACCTTTGTCGGCACGTCCGGCCACGTCTTCCCCAAGAGCATGAAAGCCGCGCCCCTGCTGCGTGCCTGGATACGCCAGCTCAAGGCGCGCGGCATGAGCGTTCATGTTCGCCATAAGTGGCTTGGCTGGGATGAGACGGGCGCCTTGCTGTTTGAAACACCAGAGGGAAAACAATGCGTCAAGTCAGACGTAACCATTCTGGCATTGGGTGGCGCAAGCTGGCCAAAGCTCGGGTCAGACGCAAGCTGGGTTTCTCACATGAAAGAGGCGGACATCGACGTTCGACCATTCGAGCCTGCCAATTGCGGCTTCAATCACGCATGGTCGGATCATTTCAAAGATAGGTTCGCAGGAGAGCCTGTTAAAGCCGTCGCGCTCACTGCAGATGATGTGCGCATAAATGGTGAATTTGTCGTCACCGCCTATGGCATTGAAGGCAGCGGCATCTACCAGCATACCCGTGTGCTGCGCGAGGCGATCAAGGAGAAAGGTGAAGCAATGCTTCGTCTTGATCTGATGCCTGACGTGCCGCTTGAAAAAGTCATCACGCGCCTGTCGAAGCCACGTGGCACGAGAAGCTTTTCTACACACCTGAAGAAAACAGTCTTCTTGTCAGGCGTTAAAGCCAATCTTCTGCGGGAATGTGCGCCCGATCGCTTGGACGATGTGGAGAAACTTGCAGAGGCAATCAAAGGCCTCTCGCTCAAGGTGACGAACGCCCGCCCGATAGAAGAAGCGATCTCATCGGCAGGCGGCATCTCATTTGAGACGCTGGATGAAGGCTTCATGCTGACATCCAGGCCGGGCACGTTCTGCACAGGCGAGATGCTGGATTGGGAAGCGCCAACTGGCGGCTATTTGCTGAATGCCTGCATGGCGCTGGGCCGCTCATGTGGGGTCGCGGCTGCCGGCTATCTGAAGGCTCGGTAATGGTGCGGCATGGCTAAAATACGCATCAACGACCGGATCGAGATAGATGCCGCTGAACTGGAAGAAAGTTTCATCCAGGCGGGCGGACCTGGTGGGCAGAATGTCAATAAGGTGGCAACTGCAGTTCAGTTGCGCTTTGACGTGCTTAGGTCGCAGGCACTCACCGCAGCAACGAAAAGACGTTTGGGCGAGCTTGCCGGGCGGCGACTTTCCGCAGGTGGAATTCTCACGATTACAGCACGGGAACATCGCTCGCAGCAGATGAACCGGGACGCCGCCCGCACACGTTTGTTCGATTTGTTGAAACGGGCATCAGAACCTGTGAGATACCGAGTGAAAACAAAACCAACATTGGCGTCCAAACGGAAGCGGCTAGAGACCAAAAGCAAGCGAGGTGACAAGAAGAAGCTTCGCGGAAAACCGACAATGGACTAGCTGAATGAGGAGCACGCTTCTAAATTGGTATCTTCGGAATACCAAACCCAATGTCGATCAAATCGGCCTGTTGATGGGATTGGCCGAGAGATGTTGTTTCACTCGTTTCACCGTACCCGGTCGGTTGGTGGTGAACGTGATAGGAGAGAAACAGAGCTGCCTCGCAGGCAGCATCTTTTCGCATCGGAAATGTGATGCTCTCGCTTCTGGCACGGCGCCCCGATTGAAACGTGCTCTCATACAGCACATAGGAGCCGCAGGGGTGTCGTATGATGACATCATGGAGATCAATTGCCGCACTGCGTTTTTCCTGAGCGATAAGATCAAGAACATTCTGCCCGATTGGGTTGAAACCTAAACGCTCGACAACATCTTGGCCTGCAATGCGGTAAAGGATTTTCTCCTCATTGTGGTATTCGGTAAGCGTGACATTTGGGAGCATCGGCGCCATCGTTCTCATGGGAAGCCGATCTTGTTCGCCTACATTTCCGTCGGTCTGCGTTTCACGATATCCGGTCACGAAAGCAGCGGTTTTTGACGGTGCGATTGATTGTGCGATGAGCTCATCAAATGTCACATCATGTCCTAAAAGTTCCCGGGATGGCCCTGCTGATACTGAAGGGGGCAACTCTACAAAAAGTGAATAGCGGACCCGCTCAATTCAGGCGCGTGCTTGTCGGGCGGAGGGACTCTCTTCGACGGTGATCTTGGGGACACCAAATCCTATGTCGACAAACTCAGCCACAGACCAATCAACCATGAGGGACGTTCGCGCACCCATTGCATAAATATCTGTTGCTTGATGGTGAATGTGATAGCCGAAGATAAAATCTACGTCCGAGTGTGCGTTTTTCCGCATCGGCAACATGAGGCTTTCGCTGATCATACGGCGACCAGACTCATATTGATTTTCATAAACCGCATAATGGCCACATTTGCTGGTCAGCCCAGCCTTATTCACCCGCGCACTCTCTTCGCGAATGGCGGCGTCGAAGAAGTCTAGAAAGTTCTTACCTGTCGGATTAAAGCCAAGCCTTGCAACAATGTTCTCACCTGCTATCCGATATACAATGTGGTCATCATCCAGGCGTTCCATGAGCGTGACATTGGCAAGCAAAGGAGCCATTTTCCGCATGGGCAGTCGGTCTTGCGATGCCACATCGAGCGCCCCGTCTCCCTGGGCTTCGCGATAGGCTGCAATCAGGCTGCGCATTTTTTCTGGCGCGAGAGACAGCGCCAGCATTTCGTCCAAAGTCATAAACCCACCCAATCATCTCGGTTCAATACCAAGCCCTGGGTTAAGCCTGACAGCATCCTTTTTAAAAAGAATGAAGTCGCCCCGATACAAGGATGACTGACGGAAAACAGGGAGATTTTGGAGACCTGGTTTCATTAATTGGGGGTCAAACTTGCGGATTTACGCGCGGGGATGTAACCAATCTGCTGACCCTGCAGGATGAAAACCATGAGTACTGATCAGACCTACACAGTGGCGGCGATGTACAAATTCGCCACCCTTCCAGATTTCGAAGCGCTCCAGGCACCTCTGCAGGCTGTTTGCAGGGCGAACCAGATCATGGGGACAGTTCTTCTCGCAGAAGAGGGCATAAACGGCACTGTCGCGGGTCCCCAAAAGGGCATCGAACACGTCATTGCCCACATCCAGTCGGATGCCAGGCTCAAAGGGATCGGCGTTAAATACTCTTACACTGAAAAAATGCCGTTTCACCGGATGAAAGTACGTCTGAAGAAAGAGATTGTGACGCTCGGCAAGCCGATTGCAGATCCCAACAAACAGGTCGGCACTTATGTAAAACCTGAGGACTGGAACGAGCTGATATCAGATCCAGATGTCATTTTGGTCGACACACGAAACGCTTATGAAGTGGCGATCGGAACTTTTCGCGGAGCAGAAGACCCCAAGACTGCGAGCTTCCGAGAGTTTCCTGACTGGGTTGAGGCTTTGAAGGCACGCGCAGCAGATGGCAAGAAACCCAAAGTAGCGATGTTTTGCACTGGCGGCATTCGCTGCGAGAAGGCCAGCTCCTATATGAAAACAGAAGGCTTTGAAGACGTCTATCATCTGGAAGGCGGCATTCTGAAATATCTTGAGAAGGTGCCCGAAGAAGAAAGCCTCTGGAAGGGCGAGTGCTTCGTCTTTGACCAGCGCGTGTCAGTTGAGCATGGGCTGACGCCTGGCAGCTATGACATGTGCCATGCTTGCAGACGGCCGATCTCTGAGGAAGAGAAAGAAACACCGCAATATCAGCCCGGTGTGAGCTGTCCCCATTGCTATGATGCCTCGAGCCCCGAACAGATCGCACGCTTCACATCCAGGCAAAAGCAGATTGATCTGGCAAAGAAGCGGAACGAAAAGCACCTTGGTGCGCGATATGAAGCGCCTGAATTGGCAGATGACTGATGGAAGAGCTTCCCACACTCTATTCCTTCCGCCGCTGTCCATACGCCATGCGCGCGCGCTTGGCGTTGGCATCAAGCGGCTTATCGGTCTTACTGCGCGAAGTTGTGCTGCGCGACAAACCTCCTGAGATGATTGCGGCATCCCCCAAGGCTACAGTGCCGGTTCTTGTACTCCCTGGAGGAGATGTTCTCGAAGAAAGTCTTGATGTCATGAACTGGGCACTGGGCCAGTCTGACCCGGAGAACTGGCTTGGTGCTGATCGCGCCGCAATCGATGAGCTGGTCGCGCAAAATGACGGACCCTTTAAGCACCATCTTGATCGCTACAAATACGAAAACCGGTATGACGGGGCTGTAGCAGAGGAACACCGGACAGAAGCTTCGGTAACCTTGCGCGGGTTAGATGATCGGCTCAGCAAGAATGATTGGTTGTGTGGGCCAAAGGCCTGTTTTGCTGACTATGCAATCCTGCCCTTTGTGAGACAGTTCGCAAATACCGACCGCGCCTGGTTTGACACGCAGGACTGGACGCATCTGCGGGTTTGGCTGGAGCGGTTCCTTGCATCAGATCGCTTTAAGTCCGTAATGGAAAAATATCCCCAATGGAGCGCCGGTGATCCTGAGCCCACCTTCCCGAGCGCAGAGGTGAGTCCAGATAGGCACACCGCCAACTAATTGGACTCATTGATAGAATCCCGAATCGTTTGAGCTTGACGAGGCGAATCACTTTGTGATTCTCTCATACTCATGGAACGCTTCGGACTAGTCTCAACACACGAACCCCTTAGGCTCCGGCTGCTTGTTTTGCCGATCCTCTGCGGACTTCTGCTCACCTATTTCGTCGTCAACGCGGTGAAGGGGGAGCAAGGATTGCGGGCATGGTCATCCCTCACCATGGAAATTGAGACATTGCGGGGCAACTTGGCGAGCGTCAGTGCTGACCGCGCGCGCCTGGAACATCAGGTCGCTCTGCTGCGCCCGGAAAGCCTGGATCCAGACCTGCTCGATGAGCGGGCTCGGGCCTATTTGGGTGTCTCCAGACCTGACGAACTGACCATTTATCGTGATCCCAAATAGCTTCCATCGTGATCTCAGTTGATTTGTGCGCCTGAATCAAAATTGGCGGGTCGATAAATCTCCTGCATTAGGCCGGGTTTAACTGAAATTCAGTTCATCACGAAATTTTTCATACAAATCAAATATTTGGCGCCTATCTTAGAGCGTGAATTCGGGGGTTTTTCCCCATCATGACAACCGCGAGGCTCCGTTTATGGCGACCAAAAAAGCAGCTCCCAAAAAACCAGCCGTAAAGAAACCCGCCGCCAAAAAGCCTTCCTCTAGAAGCACCACCAAGAAGGCGGCTACTCGCAAGAAATCGCCCCAAAACCAGCCAAATGTTCCAGCTTTCTCCGCAGACGAGGACCTTGAAGCGTACAAGGTGATGCTCACCATCCGCCGCTTCGAAGAAAAGGCAGGTCAGATGTATGGCATGGGGCTCATTGGCGGGTTCTGCCATCTCTACATTGGTCAGGAAGCCGTTGTCGTCGGTGTGCAGATGGCATCTGAAGAGGGCGACCAGATGATCACCGGATATCGGGACCATGGTCACATGATTGCCATGGGGCTCGACCCCAGGGGCGTCATGGCGGAGCTCACCGGGCGTGAGGGTGGCCTGTCGAGAGGCAAGGGCGGCTCCATGCACATGTTCTCCACTGAGAAACACTTCTATGGCGGTCATGGCATCGTGGGCGCCCAGGTCTCTCTGGGAACCGGGCTCGCCTTCGCCAATCGCTACTACGACAATGGCAATGTTTCTTTCGTCTATTTCGGCGATGGCGCAGCAAACCAAGGGCAGGTCTATGAGAGTTTCAACATGGCGGAGCTCTGGGAACTGCCTGTCGTCTATGTCATTGAGAACAACCAATACGCGATGGGCACAGCGATCAGTCGTGCGTCGGCCCAGACGGATCTCTCCAAGCGTGGTGTGAGTTTCAACATTCCAGGCGAGCAGGTTGATGGGATGGACGTGCGCGCGGTGAGGGATGCTGCGGCAAGAGCAGCTAAGTCCTGCCGAGACGGGAATGGCCCCTTCATTCTAGAGATGAACACCTATCGTTATCGCGGTCACTCCATGTCAGATCCGGCAAAGTACCGGGCGCGCGAAGAGGTGAACCGCATGCGCGAAGAGCATGATCCAATTGAGCAGGTCAAAGCGCGTCTGCTGAAATCAAAGACGGTCAACGAAGCCGGTCTGAAAGAAATTGATGCAGAAGTGCGCGCGATTGTGACGGATGCTGCGAATTTTGCCCAGGAGAGTCCTGAGCCAGATGCTTCAGAACTCTGGACCGATATCATTGAAGAGGTGTCAGCATGAGCGTGGAAATCCTGATGCCAGCTCTTTCCCCGACGATGGAGGAAGGCACACTCGCCAAATGGTTGGTGAAAGAAGGCGATGAGGTCCGCTCTGGCGACTTGATTGCAGAGATTGAGACCGACAAAGCCACGATGGAATTGGAAGCCGTTGATGAGGGCCGCATCGGCAAGCTTGTCGTTGCTGAGGGCACCGAGAACGTCCCGGTCAACGATCTGATCGCTGTCCTATTGCAGGAGGGGGAAGACAGCACGTCCATTTCCTCCGCGCCGCAGGAAAAAAGCGCTGCCCCGCAGGCCGCCCCATCAGAGGATGCATCACCTGATGACGCCGAGCCGGTTGCTGGTCCCGGCGCTGTAGCAGCCATCATCGCCCCAGATCCCGACATTCCGGAGGGAACAGCGATGGCATCCATCACTGTGCGCGAAGCACTGCGTGATGCAATGGCGGAAGAAATGCGGTCCGATGACACTGTCTTCGTTATGGGCGAAGAGGTTGCAGAATATCAGGGCGCCTACAAAGTAACCCAAGGCTTGCTTGAGGAATTTGGATCGCGCCGTGTGGTGGACACACCCATCACTGAGCATGGCTTTGCTGGTCTTGCATCCGGTGCCGCCATGGCGGGCCTGAAACCCATTGTTGAATTCATGACATTCAACTTCGCGATGCAGGCCATTGATCACATCATCAATTCAGCCGCGAAAACCCGCTACATGTCTGGCGGCCAGATGGCCTGTCCGATCGTGTTCCGAGGTCCAAATGGTGCGGCAGCACGCGTCGGCGCACAGCACAGTCAGGACTATTCGTCCTGGTATGCTCAGGTGCCCGGTTTGAAAGTCGTGGCGCCCTATTCAGCAGCAGATGCGAAGGGGCTTTTGAAGGCGGCGATCCGTGATCCAAATCCGGTTGTGTTTCTGGAAAACGAGATCCTCTATGGCCGCACGTTTGATGTGCCCGAAATCGACGACTGGGTGCTCCCCATTGGCAAAGCCAGAGTGATGCGGGAAGGCGCAGACGTTACCATTGTCTCCTTCAGCATGGGACTGACTTATGCACTCGATGCAGCAGATCAGCTTGCCGAAGAGGGCATCATGGCCGAAGTGATTGATCTGCGGTCGCTGCGCCCGCTCGACATAGATACCATCATCGCATCTGTCCAAAAGACCAACCGCCTCGTTGTGGTGGAAGAGATGTGGCCCATTTGCGGAATTGGCTCTGAAATCGCAGCACAAGTCCAAGAGAAAGCATTCGACCACCTCGATGCGCCAATCTTGCGCGTGTCAGGCAAGGATGTGCCAATGCCCTATGCCGCGAACTTGGAGAAGCTTGCACTGCCGAGCGCACCAGAAGTTGTCGCCGCCGTCAAATCCGTCACCTATCGCTAAGGGAGGAACATCATGCCGATACAAATTCTCATGCCAGCTCTTTCCCCGACGATGGAAGAAGGCACGCTCGCCAAGTGGCTGGTGAAGGAAGGCGACGAGGTGCGCTCCGGTGACCTCATCGCAGAGATAGAAACCGACAAGGCGACGATGGAACTGGAAGCCATTGAAGAAGGCACGGTCGGCAAACTGCTCATTGCTGAAGGGACTGAAGGCGTCCCGGTCAATGACCCAATCGCCGTGATCCTGGAAGAGGGCGAAGACGCAAGTGCTGCCGACAATCTGTCTACTCCTGCGCCTGAACCAAAAGCGGACGCAAAGAAGAGCGCTGCTAAGGACGCGAAACCCGCACCCGAAAAAGCTTCAGGGACACCAACAATGGCAGCCCCCGCGCCAAAGTCAGCCGGCAGCCGTGGCAGGGTTTTCGCAAGCCCGCTTGCTAAGCGTATTGCTCAAGACAAAGGCATTGATCTCTCAAGCATCACGGGCAGCGGGCCTCGCGGCCGGATTGTGAAGGCAGACGTTGAAGGTGCTCCCAATGCTGCACCTCGCGGCAAGAGTAAGCCTCAGGCTCCCTTGGGCAGCATTGATGCGCGCGCATTTTACGAAGAGGGTTCTTTTGACGAAATTCCGCTCAATTCCATGCGCAAGACAATTGCGCGGCGTCTAACTCAATCGAAGCAGGAAATTCCGCACTACTACCTCACCATTGATTGTGTGTTGGATGAATTGCTGAAGGTGCGCAAGCATCTGAATGAAGAAGGCGCAGAGCAGGGTATCAAGCTTTCCGTCAATGATTTCATCGTTCGCGCATCTGCCCTGGCGCTAAAGAAAGTGCCAGCGGCAAATGTGAGTTTCGCCGATGATGCTCTGCTGCAGCATCACCATTCAGACGTTGGTATTGCGGTGGCACTGGAAGGCGGGCTCATAACCCCGATTATTCGTCGTGCAGAAGAGAAAGGCCTTGCGGAAATTTCTGCAGAGGCAAAAGAACTTGCAGCGCGTGCTCGTGACAAGAAGCTTTCGCCCGCTGAATTCGAAGGCGGCAGTTTTTCTGTATCCAATCTCGGCATGTTCGGGATCAAGAATTTCACGGCGGTGATTAATCCACCCCAGGCAGCGATCATGGCGGTGGGGGCGGGTGAGCCGAGGCCTATCATTGTGAATGGTGAGGTGAAGGCCGCTACCGTGATGACGGTGACACTATCGTGTGATCACCGAGCGATTGATGGGGCGCTTGGCGCGCAGCTATTGGCTGCGTTCAAGTCCTATATCGAATATCCACCCTCTATGTTGCTGTGAGGAACGACAATGGCTGAAAAATCATATGACGTTGTCGTAATTGGTTCTGGCCCTGGCGGCTATGTGGCAGCAATCCGTGCAGCCCAACTTGGGCTCAAGGCGGCTGTTATTGAGCGCTCTGAGATCGGTGGCATTTGCCTCAACTGGGGGTGCATCCCGACCAAAGCGCTGCTGCGCTCTGCCGAGATCTACCACAACATGCAGCGGGCCGAAGAGTTCGGTCTAAAGGTCGAAGGCATCTCGTTTGATGGGACAAAGATCGTTGAACGGTCCCGTGCGGTGGCTGGACAACTTTCCAAAGGCGTTCAGTTTTTGCTGAAAAAGAACAAGGTCGATGTCATCGTCGGCAATGGCAGTCTTGCCGGCAAAGGCAAGATCAAAGTGGAGTGCGACGGCAAGACGTCGGAAGTGTCTGCAAAGAATATTATTCTGGCAACGGGCGCGCGCGCGCGGGTGCTGCCCGGGTTAGAGCCCGATGGCGAAACCATCTGGTCCTACCGTGAAGCCATGGTGCCCAAGTCCATTCCCAAATCTGTTTTGGTGATTGGCTCAGGTGCGATCGGTATTGAATTTGCCAGCTTCTACAAAACCTTCGGTGCTGACGTGACTGTTGTGGAAATGCTCGACCGCGTTCTACCAGTCGAAGATGAAGAGATTTCTGCGTTCGCCGCAAAAGCGTTCAAGAAGCAGGGCATGACCCTGCTCACCGGCGCCAAGGTCACCGATCTGAAGAAAGCCAAATCAGGCGTTACCGCAACAATTGACGTGGGCGGCAAAACCCAAACCGTGACGGCTGAGAAGGTCATCTCTGCTGTCGGCATTACCGGGAATATTGAGGATATCGGCCTAGAAGCTGTTGGTGTCCAAACAGATCGCGGCCACGTCACCGTGAATGAATGGTGTGAGACCGGTGTGCCAGGTGTATATGCCATTGGCGATCTGGTGGGACCTCCCTGGCTCGCCCATAAGGCCAGCCATGAAGGTGTGATGGTGGCGGAGCGGATCGCTGGCGTGAAAGACCTTCATCCGACCGACGCCAGCAAAATTCCCGGATGCACCTATTGTCACCCGCAGGTGGCAAGTGTGGGCATGACTGAGGCCAAGGCGAAGGAGCAAGGCTTTGAGGTCAAGGTGGGCCGTTTCCCCTTCATCGGGAATGGCAAGGCCATTGCGTTAGGGGAGCCGGAGGGACTTATAAAGACGGTTTTTGATGCCAAGACGGGCGAATTGCTGGGTGCCCATATGGTAGGAGCGGAAGTCACGGAACTAATCCAAGGCTATACGATTGCCCGCCAGTTGGAGACGACTGAGGCAGATTTAATGGCAACAGTGTTCCCTCATCCAACATTGAGTGAGATGATGCACGAGTCCGTGCTAGATGCGTTCGGACGCGCCCTGCACATTTAACCAATAGACGGTTCCGGGATTCATGACCGCACTTCTGACTGACCCCCAAGTCTGGGCAAGCCTGCTCACGCTCACCTTGCTCGAAGTCGTGCTCGGCATCGACAATCTCATTTTTCTGACCATATTGGCCTCTCGCGCCCCTGAACATCAAAGAGATGCTGTTCGCAAGTGGGGCCTTGCTGGTGCGCTCATAACTCGGCTCATTTTGCTGTTCTCCATTGCCTGGGTTGCGAGCCTTACGCAGCCTGTCTTCACTGCTTTTGATCTGGAGATTTCCTGGCGGGACATGGTGCTGTTTTTCGGGGGGCTGTTTCTTCTCGCGAAGGGCACGACGGAAATCCATCACACAGTGGAAGGCGAAGGGCATAACGCCAGCGCTCGGTCCATGGGCTTTGCTATGGCCATCGTGCAAATCGCTGCTCTCGACATTGTCTTTTCTCTCGATAGCGTCATCACCGCCGTGGGTATAGCCGAACATGTTGAGGTGATGGTCGTCGCCATCGTCATCGCCATGGCGGTTATGCTTTTTGCGGCGGGCCCTGTGGGTGGATTTGTCGAACGACACCCAACGGTTAAAATGCTGGCACTTGCCTTTCTCATTCTGGTGGGCGCGTCGCTCATCGCAGATGGCCTCCATTTCCATATTCCCCGTGGATACATCTACTTTGCCATAGCGTTTTCAATATCAGTGGAAGGCCTCAATCTCTGGGCATCGGCACGGAAAAAACGAAAGCTCGAAGCTCTCGCAGCCGCGAGTGCGCAAAACGAAAGTCGGATAACGAATGGCTGAGGATCAACGTGCGGCTGGCGCGAGCCCTAAGAATGCTGTGGTCATTCTGCTCGACAGCCTCAATCGTCATATGCTGGGTGCCTATGGTGGCGAGGAATTTCAAACGCCCAATCTGGATCGGATCGGCGCACGCTCAACGAAATTCACCAAACATTATGTTGGCTCGCTCCCCTGCATGCCGGCTCGGCACGACATATTGTGTGGCGCATGGGATTTTCTTTGGCGGCCCTGGGGGTCGATCGAGCTTTGGGAAGACGCCATCACCTATGAGCTTTCAAAAGCTGGGGTGACCTCACAACTGATTTCAGATCATCCGCACCTTTTTGAGACCGGCGGCGAAAACTATCACGTTGATTTTTCAGCCTGGGACTATCAGCGCGGCCATGAGGGTGATCTTTGGAAGACCCGGCCCGACACAAGCTGGGCGGGCGCCCCTAATTTCGGTCGCAAGCACATGCCCTACGATGATAGTCGGGGCTACTTCAAGGGTGAGGAAGATTTTCCCGGGCCCCGCACCATGCAAGCAGCGGCAAACTGGCTGGAGGACAATGCGGGCTATCACGACAGGTTCTTTCTGTTTGTCGATGAGTTTGATCCACACGAGCCCTTCGATACGCCTGAGCCCTATGCCTCGATGTACGACGCTGATTGGGAAGGCGCGCATATGATCTGGCCGCCTTACATGAAGGGTGCGTTGGCGAAGGGCGTCATCACAGAGCGACAGGCCCAGCAGATCAGGGCGTCATATGGCGCAAAGCTGACAATGATCGATCATTGGCTCGGCAAAGTGCTGGACGTGATGGATAAGAAAAATCTCTGGGACGATACGGTCTTCATTCTCTGCACAGATCACGGCCACTACCTGGGCGAGAAAGACATGTGGGGAAAACCCGGTGTCCCCATCTATCAGACGCTCGGCCACATTCCGCTGATGATCGCCGCCCCAGATGTCGCACCTGGCACATGTAATGCACTCACCACCAGTGTGGATCTGTTTGCCACCTTAGCGGACCTATTCGGCATCGAAGAAAACATCCGCCAGCGCACGCATGGAAAATCGCTTATGCCGCTGCTTGATGGCTCAAGACAATCAGTTCGCGACTGGCTGTTGGCGGGCGTCTGGGGCCGGGAAGTGCATCTGATCGACGGGCAACACAAATACGCCCGTGGTGGAAGTGCGGACGGCAGCGACCGAGCCAATCGTCCGATTTCTATGTTCTCCAACCGCTGGTCCACCATGCCGACTCATTTTCTGCGCCGCGAGGATGAGCTCCCTCATCCTGATGCCCGCGCGAAATTGGACCGAATGCCCGGCAGCGACATTCCTGTAATCCGCCAGCCCTGGGGCGAGAATGACCGGCTTCCCTATTGGGCCCCGCCAACACTGGGGCCAAACCTGCTCTTTGACTTGGAGAATGACCCGGCTGAAGAAAGTGACCTATCAGGAACAGCGCTGGCATCAGAATTCTCAGACAAGCTTCACGCAGCCTTGAAGGATGTAGATGCGCCAGATGATCAGTTTGTGCGTCTGGGATATGACTGATTTGCCTCATCTACTTAACTTTTTCGGTCTATACTCCCATATAGAGACATCAAGACTCAGCAGATAGAAAAGCCATGGTAACGGTCCTCAAAACAGTCGGCAGCGAGCAAAAGCGCCCTAAAGATCGGATAAGACATCCTGAGAAGGCGAACCGGCCAGATACGCCGGTCTTGCGTAAGCCTGATTGGATTCGCGTGAAAGCGCCGGGATCAGCCGTCTATGCAGAGACGAAAAAGATCGTTCGTGAAAACGGACTTGTCACAGTTTGCGAAGAGGCTGGGTGCCCCAACATTGGTGAATGCTGGACCGAGAAACACGCCACCATGATGATCATGGGCGGCACCTGCACGAGAGCATGTGCCTTCTGCAATGTGAGCACCGGCCTGCCGGATGCACTGGACACAGATGAGCCGGAGAATGTGGCCAATGCGGTGGAGAAACTCGGCCTGCGTCATGTGGTGATAACCTCTGTCGACCGGGATGATCTGGATGATGGTGGTGCTGAGCATTTCGCAAAAACCATTCGCGCCATTCGGGCCCGCACACCAGAAACCACCATTGAAATTTTGACGCCGGACTTCTTGCGCAAGAAGGGCGCTCTTGAAACCGTTGTTGAGGCCCGCCCGGATGTTTTCAATCACAATCTCGAAACGGTGCCGCGGCTCTACCTCTCCATTCGCCCCGGCGCGCGCTATTTCCACTCCATCCGATTGTTGCAGCGGGTGAAGGAACTTGACCCGACCATCTTCACAAAGTCCGGGGTCATGGTTGGGCTTGGCGAAACAAGAGAAGAGCTGATGCAGGTCATGGATGATATGCGCTCAGCTGATATCGACTTCCTGACGGTTGGACAATATCTGCAGCCCACGCGCAAACACGCAGCCGTTGATCGGTTCGTCACACCCGATGAGTTTAAGGGCTATGAAACTGTCGCACGATCAAAAGGCTTTTTGATGGTGTCCGCGACGCCGCTGACGCGGTCCTCCTATCACGCTGATGCAGATTTCGAATCCCTGCGGGCAGCGCGTGAAGCGCACCTGTCTAAAAGCTGACCCCTTGCCAGCTCACAAAGAAAGTCGCCTTGTCGCGCATCCGCCCCAGAAGCTCTATGAACTCGTCTCGGATATTGAGAGCTATCCGAAATTTCTGCCTTGGGTGACCGGTGTCCGAGTGCGCAGTCGAGGATCCGCCGGGGACAATGAAGTCATCGTCGCCGATGTTCTCATATCCTACAAAATGTTTCGCGAGACCTTCCGCAGCAGCGTGACCCTTAGTCCGGAGCACCGGGCGATTGACGTTGCTTACGTAAACGGTCCCTTCAAGCACCTGGATAATCATTGGCGCTTTGAGCCGACCCCCCAAGGGACAGAAGTCGACTTCGCTGTCGATTTTGAGTTCAGAAGCCGGATGATGGAACGCATGATCACAGGCATGTTTGATCGCGCTGTGCACAAGATTGTCACGGCCTTCTTTGATCGCGCCGATGAGCTCTATGGCACACCGGACGAGTAGGGACTAACGGTCGATCTGCCGTCTGATGAGCTCAAGGGCCGCTTGTACGGCCTGAATGCGCACTTCGTCCCGGCCCACATCCCCAAACCGATAGACTTCATGGATGATGCTATAGCGCAACCGAGCTGCCGCCATATGCACAAGACCAACGGGCTTCAGAGCTGTGCCTCCACCGGGCCCTGCAATGCCGGTGATGGAAACACTTACATGCCCACGGGATTCTTCCAGCGCACCTTCAGCCATGGCGCGCGCGACAGGCTCACTCACCGCGCCATGGTCTGCGATCATATCGCCCGGCACGCCCAGCATGTCCCGCTTGGCTTCATTTGAATATGTAACAAAGCCACGTTCGACAACTGCCGAGGATCCGGCGACTTCCGTGAGACACCCAGCAACAAGGCCACCCGTGCAGCTTTCTGCCGTGACGATTTTCAGAGACTTTTCGCTGGCATCTGCGAGCACCAGCTCAGCAAGTTGAAAGATAGGGCGTGGGAAGAGCGACATTCAAAAATCTCCAACGGCAACGACAATCAGCCAGACAGATAATGCTGCAAACAAGCCTGCAACGACATCGTCCAGCATAATACCCCAACCGCCAGAGACACGCCTGTCAATCCAGCTAATCGGCCAAGGTTTCACGACGTCGAAAAAGCGAAAGAGGAGAAACGCAACGAGCCAGCCCAAGGGTGAAAAGGGTGCGACAGCAAGAACCATCCATTGCCCGACGACCTCATCAACGACAATTTCACCAGCGTCATGGGTGCCCAATGTTGTGCTGTGAAGTGCAGAGGCCCAGACACCAACGATCAACAAGGCACCGCTTGCTGCTAGGAGAGGAAGGACGCCGGCTGAGAGGGTCAGGATCAGCCAGGCGCAGGGAAGGGCTGCAAGAGATCCCCAGGTTCCGGGCGCCTTCGGCAGGTAGCCAGATCCAAACCAGGTTGCGATCAGCATTGCCAGCCGTCTCATGGATTGCTCGCTGAGGAGGGCAGAGAAACAGTAGCAACAGCTTGGGCAGCTATGCCTTCACCGCGGCCTGTAAAGCCAAGGCCTTCTGTCGTTGTGGCTTTTATGCTGACGCGGCCTAAGTCTACATTGAGGATGGTCGCAACGGATTTGCGGAGCGTTTCCCGGTGAGGCCCAATTTTGGGCGCTTCAGCGATGAGAGTCACATCAACATTCGTGAGGCGTCCACCGCGTGCCGCAAGAAGGTTGGCTGCATGTTCGAGGAAGGTCCGCGAGGCGGTGCCCTTCCATTGCGGATCTGAAGGGGGGAAATGATCTCCAATGTCCCCCTCACTAAGCGCGCCCAACACCGCGTCAGTGATTGCGTGAAGACCAACATCCGCATCAGAATGGCCGAGAAGAGCCTGGGTGTGAGGAATTTCAACACCACAGAGCGTCACATGATCACCATCAGTGAAACGATGGACATCAAATCCGGAGCCCGTTCTGGTTTCCTGCTGGGCGCTCAAAAACCGTTCAGACCGTTCGAAATCGTCTGGCGCTGTCACTTTGATATTTTCCTCTGATCCGTCAACCAGGTAGGTTTCGATCCCGGCAGCGACAGCCAGTGCGACATCGTCGGTAAAGTTACTGGCTTGGTTGTCGCGATGGGCTGCTAGAATTGCGTCGTAAAGAAACCCTTGTGGCGTCTGAGCACGAACAAGCGTGGAGCGATCTATTGTGTCGCCTGCCAAGCCATCAGCATGTTCCCGCAGGGTGTCGCTGACGGGCAGGCAGGGAAGGGCTGCATCGTGTGTTCTGAGTGCATCGATGACCCGGCTGACCAACGCCGCATCCACAAAGGGTCGTGCACCGTCATGAATGAGCACGTGGGTCGGGTTTGTGCTGGAAAGCGCTTCAAGCCCTGCAAGGACAGATGCTTGTCTGGTCGCGCCACCAGAAACTGGCGGCAACAGTCCCTCCAACCCGGCGACGCACTCATTATAGAGCGACTTGTCGTCAGGGTGGATGACGGTCGCGACTGCAGCGACATCCTGGTGGCCAGCAAGGGCGCGCAGCGTGCGCGCGAGAATGGGGATACCGCCCACCGGCCGGTATTGTTTGGGTACACCATCCCCCGCTCTGGTCCCCCGACCGGCGGCTACAATAAGGGCAGCAATGCGCATGATCTTCGTTTCGCACCTCCGCGGGCGGTTGGCAAGCCTCTGTATTGTCGAGCATTTTGGTCATTCCTCGAACAGCCCATTGCATTGGAGGCGCGATCAGGCTAATAATTGCTCAATAATTAAGCATCATACGAATTGCCCAAATAATGACCATTTCTGTTGACGGGACGACCTTCTCAAGCAAGGTGTTTCTCGCTCCGATGTCCGGCGTAACTGATCTGCCATACCGCATGGCGGTGGCCAAATGCTCGTCGGCTGTGCTTGTTTCCGAAATGGTTGCAAGCGAGGAACTTGCGCGTGCAAGGCCAGACGTCGTTCGCCGTGCGGCAGGGTGCGGAAAACTAAAACCTTTGGTGGTTCAGCTCGCTGGCCGCGAAACACACTGGATGGCCGAGGGGGCAAAGCTCGCTGAAGCTGCTGGCGCTGACATTATCGACATTAATATGGGCTGTCCCGCACGACAGGTTACTTCAGGCCTGTCCGGCTCGGCGCTTATGCGGAACCTGGATCACGCCCAGGCGCTCATCGAAGCGACGGTGGGCGCAACACGATTGCCCGTGACCTTGAAAATGCGTCTTGGCTGGGACAATGCAACGCTTAACGCGCCAGAGCTTGCAAGCAGGGCAGAAGCAGCAGGCATTCAATTGGTGACAGTGCACGGACGCACGCGGTGTCAGTTCTACAAGGGCTCGGCAGACTGGGACGCGATCCGCGCAGTTACCGACGCCGTTAACATCCCGGTGATTGCCAATGGCGATATCCTGTCTATTGCCGATGCGAAAGCCTGCCTCAAAGCCTCAGGTGCCGACGGCGTCATGGTGGGGCGAGGTGCCAACGGGCGTCCCTGGTTGCTAACACAGATTGATGATGCTCTTTCTGGACGAGAGATATCTCCGGCGCCGGATGCCGAGAGACGTTGGGAGATTGTCCGATCCCATTATGGGGATGCACTGGAACTCTATGGCGAGAGGCTGGGCGCGCGGATCGTGCGTAAACATATTGGTTGGTACCTGGACGCGGCAGCAGCAGATTGGGCGTGTGAAATCAAAGCTCTCAAGGCACAGGTGCTGCCAAGCGACGACCCGGCCTTCGTATTGAAGAAGCTTGAACAGTTCTTCTCAGATATGAGTGAGAGGAAAGCAGCATGAGTGTTCATGAATTGAACGCACGTGGAGATCGACTGACTCCAGAGGCTACTCAAATCCTCAACGCGATGCCGCATCCGGTTATTACCGTCAGCGACAATATGCAGGCCAATTTTGTAAACGATGCGGCGGAGCTGTTTTTTGATGCAAGTCGAGCAGTGCTTACCCGGCACCCACTTACCGAGTTCGTTTCTTTCGGAAGTCCGCTGCTGGCGCTGATCAAACAGGTGATGGAAAATAATGCGTCGGTCAATGAGTATGGAGTTGAGCTTGCCTCGCCCCGCTTTGGTGAGCGTGCTGTAGATATCCAGGTCT
This sequence comes from Alphaproteobacteria bacterium, assembly GCA_021775935.1. Lineage (GTDB taxonomy): Bacteria > Pseudomonadota > Alphaproteobacteria > Parvibaculales > Parvibaculaceae > Mf105b01. The sequence continues at coordinate 18,754 of JAJFGY010000136.1, read as the reverse complement.
CGCCCATTATCGATACGCCTGGCTCCGTGCTGGTGATCCTGCAGGAGCGCACGATGGCGCATAAGATGGACCGTCAGCTTACGCATCGCGGTGCGGCTCGGTCCGTCGTTGGCATGGCAGGCGTCCTTGCCCATGAGATCAAAAATCCTCTGTCTGGCATTCGCGGCGCGGCTCAGTTGCTTGAACAGGGCGCAAGCGAGGATGACCGAACGCTGACCAGACTGATCTGCGATGAGACAGATCGGATTTGTGGACTTGTTGATCGAATGGAGGTGTTCTCCGACGAGCGACCGGTCCCTCGCGTTCCAACGAATATTCACGTGGTCTTGGGGCGCGTGAAGCAGCTGGCCGCGACCGGCTTTGCGAGCACGATCAAGATCACTGAAGGCTATGACCCCTCTCTGCCGCCAGTTCCCGGTGACCAGGATCAACTTATCCAAATTTTTCTGAACCTGGTGAAGAACGCGGCGGAAGCCATAGACAAACCCGATGGTGAGATCACCATCACGACAGCTTTCCGGCCGGGGGTTCGTCTCTCAATGCCCGGCAGTCGGGAGCGTGTTGGACTGCCGATTGAGATTTGCATTATCGACAATGGACCCGGTGTCCCTGATGACCTCATCCCCTATCTGTTTGATCCGTTTGTAACGACGAAGGCCTCCGGCACTGGGCTTGGCTTGGCTCTTGTTGCAAAAATTGTCGGCGATCATGGCGGCATCATCGAGTGCGACAGCCAACCACGCCGGACTGTTTTTCGCGTTTTGTTACCGATGTACTCGGTCGATGAAGCAACGCAACCAAAGGAAGACTAGAGCATGCCGTCTGGGACCATTCTCATTGCAGATGATGATGCCGCTATTAGAACTGTCTTAAGCCACGCCCTGGGGCGTGTGGGGTATGACGTGCGGACGACATCGAATGCCGCCACGCTCTGGCGTTGGACGAACCAAGGAGATGGCGACCTGGTGTTTACCGATGTCGTCATGCCAGATGAAAACGGGTTTGATCTCATCCCGCGTATCAAGAAGGTCCGCCCGGACTTGCCGGTTATTGTCATGAGTGCCCAGAACACGTTGATGACGGCCATCACGGCTGCTGAACGCGGCGCGTATGAGTATCTACCCAAACCTTTTGATCTGAATGAAGTGGTCGCAGTAGCTGAGCGCGCGCTGTCGACGCCAGGCAAAAGTGCTGTGCCTGCGGTACCTTCTGGTGACGATGACAAGATCCCGCTGATCGGCCGCTCGCCGGCAATGCAGGAAATTTACCGGGTCCTTGCGCGGCTGATGCAGACCGATCTTTCCGTCATGGTGTCGGGGGAAAGTGGGACCGGCAAAGAGCTTGTGGCCAAAGCACTCCATGATTACGGAAAACGCCGGCAGGGTCCGTTTGTTGCTATCAACATGGCTGCCATCCCGCGGGAGCTGATTGAAAGCGAGCTTTTCGGCCACGAGAAGGGTGCCTTTACCGGGGCCAGCCAACGCAGCACCGGACGTTTTCAGCAGGCAGAAGGAGGAACACTCTTTCTCGATGAAATCGGCGACATGCCGATGGAAGCGCAGACCCGGCTGCTAAGGGTTCTACAGGAGGGTGAATATACAACCGTCGGCGGACGGACCCCGATCAAGACGGATATTCGCATTGTGGCTGCGACGAACCGGGACCTGCGTCAGTTGATCAATCAGGGGCTCTTCCGCGAAGATCTGTTTTATCGGCTGAATGTTGTGCCCATTCGCTTGCCACCCTTGCGCGAACGGACGGAAGACATTCCAGATCTTGTGCGGCATTTCCTTACTCTTGCGCAGGATGAAGGCCTGCCCCCCAAGACCGTTGACACTGATGGCATGGACTTCTTGAAGCGCTATCGCTGGCCAGGGAACGTGCGCGAGCTTGAAAACCTCGTTCGCCGTTTGGCAGCCCTCTATACCGAGGAGACGATCGGCATCTCTGTGCTGCAGACAGAGCTTGCCGAGCCGGAATTTGGCCCAGTCTCCGAGCCATCCTCGGTCGATGAAGGTCTTGGCGATTTGGTGGAACGGGCTCTTGCGCGAGAGTTCGCCTCTCACGGTGATCAATTGCCCCCCGAGGGTCTTTACGATCGCGTTCTGAAAGAGATCGAGAAACCACTCTTCACAATCAGTCTTGCCGCAACGCGTGGCAATCAGATTAAGGCTGCTCAGCTACTGGGGATAAACCGCAATACTCTGCGGAAAAAAATCCGAGAGCTTGATGTCCAGGTCGTTCGGATGCCGCGCTGATCGGTGCGGCAACTGAAATATTAGGCACGTTCACCAAACTGATGTAATCCTGCAACATTGTTGTTGAATGGGCTCGCAACAAGCGCCAGAATGCGGCGGTTGTCGCGGTCCGTGACTTCAGCGACACAGGTCTGACGCATGCTGAGTGCGCAGGTGCAACAGTTTTAGGATGGTTTGAAGCCTCAATGGCGACAATCGACTACATGACGGCCTGGTCTGGCTGGGTTCGCAGCTCTGGTATCGGCAGGCGTCTCCGTCTCGGAACCACCTTGCCCATCGGGCTGGTTGTGGTTGCGGTGTTCCTGGGCACGTTCACCTATATGACCCTGACGGGGCTTTCTCCCTTTGCACCCAGTAAAGGCGTTGTTACAGCCCTCCTATTGGCCAATTTCTTCGTCGCACTGATCCTCGCCGGGCTCATTGGCTGGCGGGTGATCCGATTGGTGATGGAGAGGCATAGCGGCATTGCAGGTGCCAAGCTTCACGCCAGGCTGGTGACCATGTTCTCGCTCATTGCCATCCTTCCGGCCATCACGGTTGCGGTCTTTGCCACCGTGACGTTGGATCGAGGGCTCGATACATGGTTCAGCGAGCGAACGCGGGCCATTATCGACAATGCTCTTCAGGTGGCAGAAGCCTATCTTGACGAGCATCACCAGGTTTTGCGCCTGGATGTGCTGGCCATGGCGAACGATCTAAATCGGGCGGCGCCTTATCTCACGTCGAATTTTCAGCGGGGACAGCAGCTTCTCGCGACCCAGGCCGCGCTGCGGTCCTTGCCTGCGGCCTATCTGGTTGACCGGGACGGAAAAACAGTTCTGCGTGCGACGGCAACGGTTGCGCCCTCAATGGGAATACCCGGTGCCGATCAGTTCGTGAAAGCAGATGAGGGTTTGGTGGTCCTCTATACCGCCAATGACGGCGATCAGATCCGAGCGCTCGTTAAACTGCCAGCTTTCGACAATACCTATCTTTACGTCGCCCGCTTTGTTGATGCTCGTGTGCTGGATCACCTGGCGCTTACCCAGGCAGCCGTGACGGAATATGAAACCCTGGAGGGGGGACTAAGTTCGGTTCAGGTCACTTTCGCGCTGATCTATGTGACCTTGGCCCTTGTGGTCCTGTTGGCAGCGATCTGGCTTGGCCTATGGGCGGCCAACCGCATCGTCTCACCAATCGGCAGTCTGGTTGGGGCCGCAGAGCGCGTGAGTAGCGGCGATCTGTCGACCCGCGTTGACATTGGTAGCAATGACGATGAAATCGAAACGCTTGGGCGCGCCTTCAACCGGATGACAAGTCAGATCGAAAACCAGCAAAATGAGCTAGTGACTGCGAACTATGAGTTGGATGATCGGCGCCGGTTTACTGAAGCCGTGTTGGCTGGTGTGAGTGCTGGCGTTATCGGGCTTGATGGTGACACGCGGATCAACCATGCCAATCGCGCCGCACAGAGGTTCCTGGGACAAGATGAGACAACGCTAAACGGAATGTTGCTGTCCGACGCTGCACCTGAACTCGCGATCGTCGTGTCCTCTGCTATGGGGCATGCCCGTCGCACCGCTCGCGATCAGGTTGTTCTTCTGCGGTCAGGGCAGGAGAGAACGCTTAATGTCAGGGTCACGGGCGAAAAATCTGGTGGCGACCTTCAAGGCTATGTTCTTACCTTTGATGACATCACCGAATTGGTCTCCGCGCAGCGCAATGCCGCCTGGTCTGATGTCGCACGCCGGATTGCGCATGAAATCAAAAACCCGCTGACGCCAATTCAACTCTCTGCGGAGCGCCTGCGTCGTAAATATGCCCAAGAGATCGTAAATGATCCCGAAGTGTTTCAGCAATGCACCGATACGATTATCCGCCAGGTGGGTGACATTGGGCGCATGGTCGACGAGTTCTCCTCCTTCGCGCGCATGCCAGAAGCCGTGATGAAAGAAGCAGACCTGGGCGAAATCGTTCGCCAGGCCGTGTTCCTTCAACGGGTGGCGCATCCAGATATTGACTATCCGCTGTCGCTCCAGGAGGCATCGATTGCATTCCAAGGGGATGATCGATTAATCAGCCAGGCGCTAACCAACATCCTCAAGAATGCGGCAGAAGCAGTCGAGGGGAAAGAAGAAGCAAGCGAAACGAACAGGATCGAAACGCGGGTGATCGTTGTCGGGGACATGATCGAAATTTCAGTTACCGATAGCGGGTGCGGACTGCCTGAGACGGGGCGGTTGCGGTTGACCGAGCCTTATATGACCACACGCTCCAAAGGCACGGGGCTTGGTCTGGCAATCGTCAAGAAGATCATGGAAGACCATGGCGGAACGCTTGAACTGTTGGACGCCCCTGAAAAAGAAGGATGGCCAGACGGCGCCCGAGTCGTTCTGCGCTTCTTGCGCATAGGCCCTGAGCAAACAGAGACCGAAAAAGAAACAAATAAATCCACAAAACTGGACGAGCTAAGTTTAGTAGAAACAGGTAGAGGCGGCTGATGGCGTCCGAGATTCTTATTGTTGATGACGAAGCGGATATTCGCGAACTGATCGCCGGCATATTGTCCGACGAAGGGTATGAGACGCGGGTAGCAGCAGACAGTGATGGCGTGTTGAGGGCATTGGAAGAACGAATGCCAAGCCTTGTCGTTCTGGACATTTGGCTTCAGGGAAGCCGCCTTGATGGACTGGAAGTGCTTGATGTGATCACTGAGCGATATCCTGATCTTCCTGTTGTGATTATCAGCGGCCACGGAAACATCGAAACCGCGGTCTCTGCGATCAAGAAGGGTGCTTACGACTTTATTGAAAAGCCGTTCAAGGCCGATCGACTTATCCTGATCATTCGACGTGCAATTGAGGCACACCGTCTGCGTCGGGAAAATGCGGAATTGAGGGTAAAAGTTGGTGAAGACACAACACTGATTGGTGCTTCTCCCAACATCAATATTGTTCGCCAGACTGTAGACAAGGTAGCCCCAACGGGAAGCCGCGTGCTTATCTGCGGACCTTCAGGATGCGGTAAAGAGGTAGTTGCCCGTCTTCTTCATGCATCGTCCCGGCGTGCCAACAGTCCCTTCGTTGCACTCAATGCAGCGACAATGGCGCCTGACAGAATGGAAATTGAGCTCTTCGGCACAGAAGAGGGAACTGATGGACCACGAAAAGTAGGCGTCTTTGAGCAAGCCCATGGTGGCACGTTGTTCCTGGACGAAGTGGCCGACATGCCCCTAGAGACCCAGAGCAAAATATTGCGCGTGCTTGTCGAGCAGACATTCGTCCGGGTGGGGGGCAGCAGTAAAGTGCAAGTCGATGTGCGCGTTGTATCGTCCTCTAGTCGGGACTTGAGAGAGGAAATTTCGCTCGGTCGTTTTCGCGAAGATCTCTTCCACCGGTTAAACGTTGTGCCGATTAACGTTCCTTCATTGGAGCAAAGGCGGGATGATATTCCCCTTTTGGTGGAATATTTCGTCACGCAAATTTCCCGTTCATCTGGCCTGCCACCTCGGAAGGTAAGCGACGAGGCAATGGCCGCACTTCAGTCGTACGCATGGCCTGGCAACGTTCGACAATTGAGAAACAACATCGAGCGTTTGATGATTTTGACCTCGTCAGAGCCAAATGCCGATATCACAGCAGACAAATTGCCAACCGATGAAGGAACGTCTGCGCCAAGCGGAATGAACGGTTCTGGCGGTGAACACATCATGTCCATGCCGCTTCGCGAAGCACGCGAAACGTTCGAGCGAGATTACCTGATCGCACAGATCGGCCGCTTCGGTGGCAATATTTCAAGAACAGCAGCCTTTATCGGGATGGAGCGCTCAGCACTTCATCGGAAACTTAAGTCGCTGGGTGTGAACACCTCAGACCGCAGCTCTGTTCAGGTCTGACATGGCACAAACAGATGCATCGATGCGCACTAAAACGGTCAAGAAAGAACAGATGATATGAAAGTCATCGTATGCGGGGCGGGCCAGGTTGGATTTGGTATCGCCAGACAGTTGGCAGCTGAAAACAATGACGTGACCGTTATTGATCAATCGCCACAGCTGGTCCAGCGGGTCTCTGACATTCTGGACGTTCGAGCAATTGTCGGGCATGGCGCGCATCCAGATGTATTGGAGCGCGCGGGGGCATCAGACGCGGACATGTTGATCGCAGTTACCTTTCATGATGAAGTCAATATGGTGGCCTGCCAGCTGGCGCATTCTGTTTTCAGCGTGCCGACTAAAATTGCGCGGATCAGAGCGCAGAGTTATCTTCAGGCGGGGTTCCAAGACCTCTTTGCCCGCGATCACATGCCAATTGACGTCATTATTTCGCCTGAGCTCGAGGTTGGCCGCACCGTTCTCAGACGGCTTGCCGTACCTGGAGCCTTTGACATTCTTGAGTTCGCGGACGGTGCTGTGAACGTTGTAGGCGTCGCGCTGAATGATGACTGCCCGATTGTCAACACGCCCCTTCGACAATTGACGGAACTATTCCCGGACCTTAAAGCACGGGTTGTGGGGATCGTGCGCAATGGCAATTTGTTTGTTCCGCATTCTGAAGATCAGATGATTGTGGGCGACCAGGTGTACTTCGCGGCGGACAAAACCGAGGTCCGACGGACGCTCTCGATCTTTGGCCATGAAGAACAAGAAGCTCGCAAGGTCTTGATCGTGGGTGCGGGGAACATTGGTCTTTATGTTGCTCAGGAACTGGAGAAAAACCACGCTGGCGTTCGCGTGAAGGTTCTTGAGAAAAACAGAGATCGGGCAGTTTATGCAGCCGACCGTCTTCAACGGACGATCGTTCTGAACGGCGACGGGCTCGAACCTGATCTTCTGCGCGAAGCGGGCGTACAAGAGACCGAAACGATCGTCACACTCACCAATGATGACCAGGTGAACCTCCTAACCTGCGTGCTTGCGAAGAGGGAAGGGTGCAGTCGGGCTCTAAGCTTAATCAACAACCAGACATATTCTCCCTTGATGCAGTCGCTTGGCATTGATGCATTTCTTAACCCGCGTTCAACAACAGTCAGCCATGTGCTTCGTCATGTCCGTCGCGGGCGTATCCGTGGGCTGCAGGCAGTGCAGGATGGCGCAGCCGAGGTGATTGAAGCTGAAGCGTTGGATACGTCACCGCTGGTCGGACAACCCCTTCGTGAAGTCGAGCTTCCTGACGGGTTGATCGTTGGTGCCATCGCCAGAGATGGCGAAGTCATCACGCCGAGCGGTTCAACGGAGATTCAGTCGGGCGACAAGGTGGTCATGTTCGCCCAGCGCGCCCAGGTCGCAACCGTCGAACAGATGTTCCGTGTTAGTCTTGAATTTTTCTGATGACAGCATCGCAGGCTGACCTATGAGTTACAGCACGGTACTGCACGCACTGGGATGGCTCATTCTTTTGCTCGCTGGTGTCAGCCTGTTGCCTTGGGTGACGGCGTTCTACATTGGCGAAACCAACTCCATCGTCGCGTTTTCGCTGACGTTGCTAATGGCTGGCTTCAGCGGCGGCGCCTTGATTATGGCATTCCGCGATGTGCGTTATCGACCATCCAAATATGACTTACTTGTTCTTGTTGTCTGTGGCTGGTTTGTCATTCCTCTGTTCGCAGCTGTTCCCTTCTATGTATCTGGCGCGCTGGCAAACCTAAGCGATGCTTACTTTGAAGCCCTTTCAGGTTTCACAACCACCGGTGCATCCGTCATCCCAACATTGGATGAGGTTGATAGGGCAATCATCGTATGGCGGGCAGTGTTGCAATGGTTCGGCGGCTGGGCAAGCATCGTCATGGGTGCAGCAGTGTTGGCACCTCTTGGAGTAGGGGGAATGGAACTGCGGGTGTCGCCTCTGACCCGTGCAGACAAGTCTCGTGCGCTTGATCGTTTTCGCGGCACCGCGGAAGCTGTCGGCGGCATCTATGCTGTTTTTACGGCAGCCTGTTTCTTTTCCATTTGGGCAGGCGGTGTGCCTCCGTTTGAGGCGTTCTGTTTGGCACTCTCGACCATCTCCACCGGCGGATTTATGCCCTCCGATGCGGGTCTTTCTGAGTATAGAGCGCCCTGGGCAATGGCGTTTCTCTTCATCTTTATGGGACTGGGCGCGACCAATTTCGCGACCCACCGAGCGGCAACCAGGGGTCGCGATTTCGGAGAGTACAAAGAAGACCCGGAAGTGACCTATCTTGGGCTTGGCGTTCTGGCTGCCGGCATTTTGTTCGCACTTTTGGCATTGTGGGCTACCGGCGATGTTTTGGCCGCACTTGGCAACGGCTTATTCCTGGCAATGAGCCTGCTGTCAGGCACGGCCTTTATGTCTCCGGATCCATCATTGAACGAAGGGCTATCGAGCGTTTTCGTGATCGGTCTCATTTTGGTTGGGGGAGCAACGCTTTCAACAGCTGGTGGGATCAAGTTGATGAGGATGGCGTTGCTCATGAAACAGAGCACGCGTGAATTGAAGCGTTTGACCCATCCCCATGCGATCATTCGCACTTACTTCGGTAGACGGTCGCTGACTATTCAGATCATGAAATCTGTTTGGACATTTTTCGTCCTGTTTTTGGTGGCTTATGCCCTGATTGCGGCGCTCCTTGCTGCGTGTGGATTGGGTTTTGAGGCCGCATTAGTCGCTGCTGCGTCGTCGATAGGAAATGCTGGTCCGGCTTATGACCTGGTTCGTGGGTCGATGCTTGAGGGAAATCCGTCCTATCCTGAAATGTCATACGGCGCGAAATGGGTGCTGATCCTGGGGATGATCGTCGGCCGGCTGGAATTGCTCGCTCTTGTTGCCTTGTTCAGCCGCGAACAATGGCGCAATTGACAAAGGAGACCGCATGACCCGCATTGCATATGTCAACGGGCGGTACATGGCGCAAGCCCGTGCTGCGGTGCATATTGAAGACCGTGGTTTTCAGTTTGCCGATAGTGTTTATGAGGTTTGTGCGGTTAAAGATGGGATTTTGATCGACGAGCAATGGCATTTTGAGCGCCTTGAGCGGTCACTGGAACAGTTGGGTATCAACGTCCCGCTTTCGTCTCAGGCGCTCGGCATTGTTTACCGGGAAGTGCTGCGTCGAAATCGCCTCAGCGACGCGATTGTCTATTGTCAGGTAACCCGCGGGCAGGCACCGCGTGATCATGCCTTCCCGACATCATCTCTGCCACCGACCGTTGTGATAACGGCAAAAGCCATTGATGCAGCTGCAGTCGCGGCGCGTCGATCTGAGGGCGTTGCTGTCGTCACCCGACCAGACGAGCGCTGGGCCCGCTGCGACATTAAATCGACGGGCCTGCTTGCCAATGTTCTTGCAAAGCAGAGTGCTAGGAATGCGGGAGCACATGAAGCCTGGCTGCTGGATGCAGACGGGAACATCACTGAGGGGACATCAACCAATGCCTGGATTGTGACCAAGGCGGGTACGCTGGTGACCCGCCAGCTCGATGCTCGCATCCTCGGCGGCGTCACGCGTCTGGCACTTTTGGAATGCGCTCGATCCACTGAGCTTCAAGTCGAGGAGCGGGCTTTTTCCAGATCGGAGGCGATGAATGCCGCAGAAGCATTTTCCTCTGCATCCACTGTCGGAGCGCTGCCCGTTGTGCAGATCGATCAAACACCAATATCGGACGGCATCCCGGGACCAATTACACAAAAATTGAATGGTCTTTATCACGGGAGATAGAAAATCCGGCCTTAATTTGACCCACACCAAACTTTAGTTTGGATGGATGATGACCCGGTCTCAGTTTGGCCTATATGATCTGCAGAGGGCAAATGTGGGGTCAGTTGTGAAGAAAGCGGGGAGAGGCCCTCAACCCGCGGAATAAATGCGATTCTGCGTTGATGTGGAAATGATGCAAAATCGCCAAAACAGGTGTGCGCAAAGGCATTCTGCCGCCAGATGTCAGATTAATGGCAGCAGATGAAACCGGTGCGACCCGGAATGGATAAAAAATGTCGGATAAACCGCAGAATCTCCAAGATACCTTTCTCAATACCGTCCGGAAGAACAAGACGATGCTCACAATTTTTCTTGTGAACGGCGTCAAGCTTCAGGGCGTGATAACCTGGTTCGATAATTTTTGTGTGCTGTTGCGCCGGGATGGCCACTCCCAACTGGTGTATAAGCACGCCATATCGACCATTATGCCCGGACAACCCGTTTCCCTGTTTGAAGGGGACGAAGAGGAAAGCTGAGTACGCTTGACCGCTGAAAACTTGAAGCAACATCCTGAGAAGTCGGGGAAGATTGAGAAACGCCCCCGTACGGGATTTCATGTTGGCGAGCCGCCTGCAACAAAGGCGTTTGTTCTTCTTCCATGGTTGAAGCTGGGGGCAGACCAGCGACGGTCTTCCCGCGAACGGCTCGATGAGGCTGTCGGTCTCGCAGCGGCGATCCATTTGGACATCGTTATTTCCGAGATTGTGACGCTCGATGCAATCCGCCCAGCCACCTTGTTGGGCAGTGGTAAAGTTGAGGAGCTTGGTGAGCAGATAAAGCACCAACAAGTTGAACTGGTCATCATCGACGGTCAGCTTTCACCTGTGCAACAGCGTAATCTGGAGCGTGCGTGGAAGGTCAAGGTGTTAGACCGGACCGGCTTGATCCTTGAGATCTTCGGCGAGCGCGCCCGGACACGGGAAGGGCGGTTGCAGGTTGAGCTTGCTCACCTCACCTATCAGAAGAGCCGCCTGGTTCGGTCCTGGACCCATTTGGAACGCCAAAGGGGTGGTGTGGGTTTTCTGGGCGGACCTGGTGAAACTCAGATCGAGGCGGACCGTCGCGCGCTCCAGGACAAGATCAACCGACTTGAGAGGGACATAGGCAAGGTCAAAAAGACGCGGGAACTTCATCGCAAGACCCGGCGGGCGGCGCCATACCCCGTCATTGCTCTTGTTGGCTACACAAATGCTGGAAAATCGACCCTCTTCAACAGAGTTACTAAGTCGGACGTCTTTGCACAAGATCTTCTGTTTGCCACACTTGATCCAACCATGCGGGCAATCGAGCTGCCCAGCGGGCGAAAAGTCATTCTTTCTGACACGGTCGGATTTATTTCAGATTTGCCGACGCATTTGATTGCCTCTTTCCGCGCTACGCTCGAAGAGGTACTTGAGGCTGAGATCGTCCTGCATATTCGCGATGTCGCGCACAATGAAACGGAAGCCCAGAAGCAGGATGTCGCGGACGTCTTGAAAAGCCTGGGCATTGATCTAGAAACGCGCGCTGAAAGCAAACTGATTGAAGTCCTCAACAAGGCAGACCTCTTGGATGAGGACGGGCGTGAAGCCCTGGAGGAAAGCGCAGGACGAGGAGGCAATATCGCTGTCGTCTCCGCCCTCAATGGTGAAGGTGTTGAGGCACTTTTAGAACAGCTGGATGAATTGCTTACATCGGACACGACAAACCTAAGTCTGGCGATAGCACCGGAAGACAGTGAAGCCATTGCGTGGTTGCACCAGCATGGGCAGGTTGTAGAGAGCGTGTCAGACGACGCGGGAGTGACACGCGTGGAAGTTAATCTTGCCGGACCTGAAGTGGGACGATTTGAGAAACGATATCCCAGGATCGTCGAGGCGGCTTTGGCCGAATTTGCGAATGCAGCTGAGTGAGCGCTAATCTCGACAAGCTTGTCGCTCTGGTTCGTGAGGCGGCATCTGAAAAAATACTGCCACGATTTAGAGCGCTGTCCTCCGATGACATCGAAGAGAAGAGCAAGGGTGATTTTGTCACAATTGCAGATAGGGAGGCTGAACTCTTCCTGACGCCCAGACTGATCGATTTAGTGCCAGGTTCTGTTGTCATTGGGGAGGAAGCGACGGCCGCCACGCCAGATCTGTTGAAGAAGTCTGCGGGCTTGGGGGAGACCTGGTATGTGGATCCTATTGACGGCACGTCCCTTTTCGTCGGCGGCAATCCCGGGTTTGCCACTATGATTGCCTTTGCGGACAAAGGGGAGGTTCTGCAATCCGTGATTTTCTTCCCTGTACAAGATGAACTCTTCATCGCCGAGCAGGGTGCAGGAACCACACTGGTCGATAAGAATGGCACCACCCGCCTTTCTGCGCGCACGTCCCCCACAAGTCTGAGTGCAGCGAAGGGGGCCTTCTACACAAAGCATTATCCTGATGGGTGGGAACCACGATTGTCCCTGCTGAAAAGCAAAGTGGCATCTTCGAACAATGAAATGTGCGCCGCGCGCGAATATACCGACATTGCCCGCGGGGCGAAGGATCTCGCCACCTATCATCGGATGCTGCCCTGGGACCATGCGCCGGGCAGTCTCATTTTGAGGGAGACAGGTGGCGTGGCGCGGAATGTGGAAACCGATGAAAACTATCGTCCGCAAATACTGCAAGGACCTCATGTTCTGGCAGCTAATGAAGAGCTTTGGCAAGCTGCGCAAAACCTGATGGCTTAAGCTTTGTTCTCGTTGGCTTTTGCAAGAACCCACAAGTCTTCAAGCTGTTTGAGCGTTAGGTCAGCGAGATCAACGGACCGCGTTTCTGCTGTTTCTTCCATCGAGGCAAAGCGTGTACGGAATTTTTGGTTCGCACGCCGCAAGGCAGCATCAGGGTCAACCTTTAGATGGCGGGCATAATTTGCCAGAACAAACAGGAGATCACCAAATTCCTCTTCTGTCTTGTCAGCATCTTGTGCAGCGACTTCAACTTGTAACTCACCGAATTCTTCTTCGATTTTGTCCAGCACAGGTCCGGCACTTGGCCAGTCAAAGCCCACTTTTGCCGCTCGCTTTTGCAGTATTACGGCTTGCATCAGCGATGGCAGCACTGCAGGCACATCATCCAGCAGGCTGGCAAGAGGTCTGCCTTTGGCGTCCTTCTCTGCCTGCTTGATTTCCTCCCACGTGGCGGCAACATTGGCGGGTGTCTGCGCTGCGCCCTCAGGGGTGTTGGTGGAAAACACGTGCGGGTGGCGTCTGATCATTTTCTCGGAGATGCCCTCAACGACATCGTCGAAGGTAAACGCACCTTGCTCATTTGCCATTTGTGCGTGGAAGACGACTTGCAGCAGAAGGTCGCCTAACTCTTCTTTCAGGTCTTCCAGGTTTCCCCGTTCGATCGCGTCGGCGACTTCGTACGCCTCCTCAAGCGTATAAGGGGAAATTGTCCTGAAGTTCTGTTCCAAATCCCACGGGCAGCCACCATCTGGGTCTCGCAGGTTCGCCATGATCTTAAGCAGGGCATCAATCGACCGAAGGTTTTTGGGTGTGTCTTGCACGCGTCGACCTATTTGACTGGTTTATCAGCAATGCCGCCAGCGCTGCCAACTTGCGCGATGGCTGCAGCTGCGTCACTAGCGGGGTGTTCATCAAGCCGATGTTGATCGCGCTGCGCAATGCGAGCCCGCAGCAATTGTTGTTGTTCACGGTCGAGTGGAAAATTCCACATGACTGCAGCAGCTGCCAACATGAAGAGGGCAGGGAAACCGACATAGATATAGAGGAGCTGATTTAGCGTCTCTTGAGAGTTGCCGCCGCTCGCGTCGAACCCGATCCAGTCGAGGAGGGGGTAGGTGATCCCGATGGCGAGCGCGGAGCCCACTTTGCTGGTCATGGTGAGCAGTGAATAATACATCCCGGTTCTTTGCTCGCCGGTTTCCAGATTGTCATAGTCGGTCACATCGGCCATGACCGACCGCAATAGGAACGATCCTGCGCCATAGGCAACGCCATAGGCGGTGTTCCCAAAGAACAGCCACCAGAAACTCTCAGTGGGAAAGAGCACCACCATCGGGAGAGAAATGGCTCCGTAGATCATCGCATAGGCCAGCGTGCGGTGCTTGCCAGAGACGGTGGAGAGCTTGATCCACATCGGGATGCCGACAAACCCGGCAATGAAATAGACCAGTAAGAGCGTGCTTGCATATTGCGGCAGACCCATTACTTGGGAGGCAAAGAAAATGTAGAGGGCGCCGGTGATAGACGGGCCAACCCCAACCAGCAGATCCGCAACCAGGATGCGCTGCAACAGCCTGTTCTTCATGAGGATGGAGAGGGCTTCCTTCCCATCGAATGCTGCCGGCTTTGCCGAGGAGCGTTCGGGCACCAACCAGATTGCCAGAAGGATCGTGATTGGCAGCAGGATGATAATGAACCATCCCATGGCCGCTACACCTGATGAGCCGGAAGCCTCGCCACGGACGCCCTCAATGATGGCGGGCAGGGCGAGCACAGTGAACATACCGAAAATGAGTGCAAATTCTCGCCACCCCTGGATCAGGGAGCGTTCATCATAGTCTGCAGAAAGCTCTGCACCCCAGCTCATGTGGGAGATCGTGATGAGTGTCCAGCCGATATAGAGGATCACCATCCAACTGAGGAGGTAGACAGCAGTGTCATTTGTAGCGCCGCCAAACGATGACCAGATGCCCGACACCCAGCCAAACATCCACATGGCCGAGAGCGGGTCTGAGGGCATGAAGAGCATGTAGGCAGAGATCATGAGAAAGGGTGCGGAGAGGGCGATCCAATGCCGCCGGCGTCCCCAACGGCTGGGGATACGATCGGACACGATGCCAAGGACTGGGTCAGTGAACACATCCCAGAACCGGGCAATCAGGAAGATCGTGCCGACCAGGGTCAGCGAGAGCCCCATCTCGCTGGCATAAAATGGCGGTAGGTAAACCACAATGGGCAGCCCCAGCGCCGAAATTGGAATTGAGGGCAAACTAAACATCGCGATCCGCCATCTTGGCAGTCGGTCTTCACTCATGGTGCCTCCCCAGGCATATATCTGTTTTATGTACGGGCTATCCGCGTTTTTGACTTTTTGTCATTTGTTAACAAGGAAGCCTATTCCTGCCGAAATGTCCACCCCACGTTAAACTTCTAAACCTATTCTCCTAGGTTCTTCTGGCGGACCAAGAGGGTATGAACGTGACCACGTTCTCCACTGCAGACCGAAAGAGCGCCGCACCTGTGGGCGCAGATGCGCTCGACCTGCGTCCGCAAAAAGCCGCAACCGATTTTTCTCCATCCAGACTGGGCGCGCGCGCGCTCGTTGAAGGGTATCCAACGCCGCCACTCAACGCGGCACGCTACCTGGAGATCGGCAGTGGCTCTGGCACGAACCTGGTTGCCCACGCGGTTGCATTTCCTCAAGTCTCATTCACAGCAGCGCCGGTTGGTAGTCATGCCGATATTGTGTCGCTGGCAGGCCACGCCAAGGCGGAGAATGTGCGTGGCGCTGAATTGGACCTGGCGAGTTTTGAAAGTTCAGATCTCGCGACCTATGATTTCATCACCGCCGCTGATGTGTTTTCTACCGCAGCGACTGCAGAACGCATGGCGCTTCTGGTGCTCACAAAAAAACATCTGGCTGAAGAGGGCGTCGCGTGCATCAGCGTGGATGTGGTCCCTGGTTGGCAAACCATCGATGATCTTAAATCGGAGATGAGCCAGAGCCTGGATCAGGAAAGCGACCCTCGTGAAAAGGTGCAGTTGGTACGCGCCAAAGTGATCAGTCTTGTAAACCGCATATCTGCTGGAGAGATGAGCGAGCGCCAGCATCAGCTGGGTGAGCTGACCCGCCTTGCCCATGCGTCCAACGCAGAAATCTACCGGGACTTCCTGGACCCCAACCGCCGGTCGGTTCCCATCAGCGAATTCCTTGCAATGGCAGACGCGGCCAAGTTGAAGCCCATCGGCGATATAGATCCAGCGAAATCCAATCTCGATGTACTCCCGCCTGCAATGCGCCCGGCAAACACCCACCCACAGGAAACTGCGGACGTTTACGGCCAGATTGATCAGCACACGAAAACAAAACGTCGCCACGTATTGTTGGTGCATGCGGACCGGGAGCGGCAGGCATTTGACCTCAGAAAAGCACTCGGCTCTCTTTGCCTCACCAGTGACCTGTCGCGAGAAGACAAAACACTGGCGGACCGGGCACTGCTTACTGGTGCCCCCATAACATTTGTCGGGCCCTTGAAGTACCGCACCCAAAACCCGATTGAGATTGCGGCGCTGGCCCTGTTGGAGAAACACAAATATTTCCCTGTCCGGGCCGACCGTCTGGTGGCCCATATCGTCGCTGCATTGAAGCCGACCGGGATATTGCCAGCCGATGCATTGCAGGTGTCGAGAACGCTGTTTGCGGTTGCGCAGAAATTGCTGCCCACTGGCGCATTGCGCACGCACCTGGCTGAAAGCAGGGCGGTTTCGCGGGTGGGAGAACGCCCCGTGCTGTCTCCGCTTGCGCTTGTTCAGGCGCGGGCAGCGGCAAGCCATGTGGCAAGCCTGATGCCGCACTCCATCGCGGTCGATGACACGGCGCGGTTCATTTTGAGCAGGCTTGATGGCACCCAGACAATTCAGCAGATTTCTGATGACCTGGCGGAAGTTGTCTCCCGTGGGGAGTTACCTCTTGTGGCGAGAGAGGGCACGCCGCAGGCAAGGGCGAAGGCAACCACGCTGCGCGTTTTGGCACATGCGGCCCGAAGTGGTCTGCTCGCTTCTTAGGCGCAGGTCTTACGCGCCGACGGCCATGTCTGAACAGAACGGATTGGTCTTTTTCTCAAATTCAAAAGTCGACATGGGGCCATGGCCCGGCACGAACGCAATTTCACCGCCCAGCGGAAACAGCCTGTCTCTGATGGAGGAGATGAGCTGTTCGTGATTGCCGCGGGGAAAGTCCGTCCGCCCAATCGAGCCCTGGAAAATGACGTCGCCGACAATCGCGAGCTTCGAAGGCTCATGAATGAAGACGACATGGCCGGGCGTGTGGCCGGGGCAATGACGTACACGCAGGGTGAGGCCCGCAAGCTCCACGGTGTCTTCATCGTCCAGCCACCGGTCGGGCAGAAACGCGTCATAGCTTGGCATACCATATTTGGCCCCTTGCTCGGGCAGGTCGTCGATCAGGAACTGATCATCCCGGTGGGGTCCTTCAATCTGCACCCCATGCCGTTTTGCGAGTTCACCAGCCGCCGAGGCATGGTCCAGATGCCCATGGGTCAGGAGCACTTTCTCCAGCTTCACGCCTGTCTGTTTCAGCGCATCTTCGATTTTCTCAAGATCACCGCCAGGGTCCGTAACCGCGCCCAGCATGTTCTCATCGTTCCAGATGAGGCAGCAATTCTGCTCAAGCGGTGTCACAGGAATAATCGCGGCTTTAAGAGACATGAGCGGGGCCTTGGAAGAGGTCGATAAGGATGAAGCTTTATACCGGGTTGGGGCCCATGAAGGGAAGCCGCCCTAATAGCTCTTGTGATCGGGGATAGAGCCGAAATAGTGATGCAGGTGCCGCCCATGCAGTTTGGCGAGGTCAGCCATCGCGTTCATGCAGATCAGGGCAGCGCTATATTGAACCGATTGAATCCGATGGCTCATGGTGATTTTCACCAGCTCCCCATAGGCCGGGCGCATGGCCATGAGACTGTCATGCCATTCGTCCTCGCTCATACGGTCCTTTTTGCCCTTATATCTGCCTGTCGCCATTGCCAGCCTCCGACTCAAACTAGGTGATCAAAATAGGAACATAGTCCTAGTTCAATGGGAGGGGCAACGACGAGAAACAGAGATTTCGGCAGCGGCGGGTTGAGCAGGCCCTCGGTGTCAGGCGGACATGGCTTTCTGAAACGCGGGTCGGGTTTCCAGCCGCGCGACATAGGCTTTGAGGTTGGTCATCTCATCGGTCACACAGCCCAGACGGTTGGACATGTAGATGGCGTGGCCGAGCATGGTATCGACGGCAGAGAAGTCACCAAGTATGTAGTCGCGACCTTCCATGGCATCATTGACCGGGGCAAGCGCGCGGGTGAGAAGGCGCTGGGCCTGGCCCCGAACGGTTTCGTCCTGACGCTCCGGCGGCAGGAGCAGGGTGTGCACCACGATGGTGTTGACCGGCGGCATGACCATGCCTTCGCAATAATGGAACCATTGCAGATATTCAGGGTAGGCGGGCGCGTCGACGGCGGGCTTCAGGCCGCCATTTTTGTGCCGCTCCAGAAGATATTCGGCAATCGCACCGCTTTCGAAGATCGAGATATCGCCATCGTCCAAAACCGGAATGCGGCCAAGGGGGTGGCGAGCTTTGTGGTCGTCTGACTTCAGGTCTTTGGGGTGGAAGTCCATCCGGTTCAGCTCGTACGGGAGAGCCAGCTCCTCCAGCAGCCAGAGAGAGCGCTGCGCGCGCGAATTAGGTGCGAAATGAAGCTTGAGCATGGAGTTTCCCCTGAAGTTCTTTTTTGGAATGCGTTTCCAGAACGATGTCTGAGGAGAGGGGGAAGAGCAAGTGTTTCTCTGTTGCTCTTCGGCGCCGATCACGCCACTCCGGTCTCGCTAGGTTACGTTTGTGAAAGGTGCCAGATTTGGCGGACAAGCTCAGCGAGCTTTATCGCCAGATCAAGCAGTAGGATCGCGGCCTCGAATATTTTCAGCCAATCTGTAGTCATTGAACTTCCCAATTTTGAGTTACGGAAAGCTACAAAATCGGTCGGTCGCAATAGGCTCGCAACGCACTCAACGACGACAAATCCAACAATTAGAAAAAGGGAGC
>JAJFGY010000135.1 GCA_021775935.1 Alphaproteobacteria bacterium | reverse complement strand
GTCACAAAACTGTCCCAGGTTACCTGACCATCATAATGGGTATGCACATCAACCCATCCGGGGGTAACGAGTTTTCCGGTCGCATCGATTTCTTCCACGGCAGAACCGGCAATATCGCCAACACCGGCGATGCGTCCATCCTTTATCGCAACGTCGGCCCGATAGCCTTTCGATCCGGTCCCATCAAGCACCGTCCCGCCTCGGATTATCAGATCAAAATCACTCATCATCTTCTCCCGTCCTACATGGGTGCTCCGGCGTCAGTATATCTCTCTCAACCTGTCTCACCAGCGCGGGTCAAAGCAGCTGCTTCTGCCTGCAAACGCGCTGAACGGCGCTCGATCAGCCCGCGCAGGCGCGCCTGTCGTTCTGCTGTCAAAGGGTAGTTCCAGGTAAGCCAGAGAGCTGCGATAAAGAAAACCGCTGGCATGATCGCATAATTGATCGCCAGCCAATTGAGCTCGGTCGCTCCGTTGACGCCTGCGACGCCGGATGGGTTAAAGCCAAAGAAGGCGACCACGTTAAGGGATATGCCGGTGCCAAATGCGGTTGCGAATTTCGCGGTCATGCCAGAGATTGCAAAGAAGGTTCCAGCGCGTTCTCCTTTGGATCGAGCGGTATCCACATCCACGACATCTGCCAACATGGACAGCGGAAGAAACTGCAATCCACCGAAACAGAAACCCTTCGCGATGAAGAGCAGTGTAAAGGCGGTGATATCACCCGGGTTCAGGAAATAGGTCGCGATAGAAATGGCAGCGACGGTTGCCATGCAAACGGCGAACGCTTTGTGCTTTCCCATTTTGCGCCCCAGCCATAACCAGAAGGGAATAGCGCCGAGGCCCGCTCCGAAATAGATGAAGTAGAGCGATCCAATGCTGTTTATGCCTATCACGTCGCGCATAAAGAAGAGCGACAGCGCATTTCGAAATGCTTCACCGCCGGTCACGATCAGAATAATGGCAAGCACACGGACCATTGGTCCATTGCGCATGACCAAGCGCAATCCGTCGAGCAAAGGGACATCCTTGCGCACTGCAAATGTTGGTTCCGCAACGCGCCAGACGACAAGCAGAACAAGGGACGGCATGAGAATGACGATCGCCCAGGCCATCGCTTCCAACACCAGACCAGGATCGCGGCCGGCCCCCTCCCCATTCATGAGCTCCACGCCAAATGGAATGGCCGCTGCAAAGGCGAGGCCAATCAGTATGAAAAACTCTCTGACTGCGGTGATGCGACTGCGTTCATTATAGTCGGGTGAAAGCTCTGCCCCCCACGCGTAATAAGGAATGTACACCAGGGTCGCGCCAAGAAACATGATGCTGAACCAGAAGACCAGATGAAATGACCCTACAGATTCCAAACCGATCTGGTTTGGGAGAAACAGCATGATGACGCCGAGTGCCAGAATAGGCAGCCCCATGAGCATAAACGGTTTGCGACGTCCCAGACCCATTTTGGATCTGTCAGAGAGATATCCGATCACCGGATCGGTCACGACATCGGTAAGCCGCGCCAACATGATCATCGTGCCAACAACGGCAAGAGAGACACCCAGCTCACCGGCATAGAAGGCAGGAAGCCAAATCGCAATCGGGTAGCCAAACATGGCTGTGGGGAGTCCGACGGACCCATGAAGAATTGTTGCGCTGCGGCTGACGCCTGCGGAAGCTTTGCTCACAGATTTTTCCTACAGATTAGTTGGATGTTGATAGGTCACAATCAAGAAATTTGGATTCAATAATGGCGCCAATAATGAGCCTGTCGCCATATTGGGCGCCGGTGCTCGCAGCGGAAATGTCCTCACCTAAGCTCAAGAAGATCGTTTCAACATCCTCGGTTTCCGGATCAATCTTTACAATTTGTGATGGTGCATTGTTTGTCGGGTCACCAAAATGTGCCAGCAGATCCAGCGCTTTGGGATGGAGTGCGACGAGCAATTTTCCATCCGCAAGCCGCTCAATATTGTCAGGAAGGCCTGGGAGCACAATCGCCTTGCGATGCGCCAAATCACCTGTCTCGAGATCACGATCATAAATGTGAAGGGCACTTCCCCGCGCAGCTGCGACATAAAGCGTTTTGCCATCTGCGCTGACGTTGATCCCATTTGTGCCTGCCAGGTTGGGCGCGACAGATCGGAACTCAGATCCATCGAAATAGACTGCATCTGTCATCGGCAGTCCCAGAAAATCCTCAAACGGGCGCATGGCTTCGTCGGCTAGAAAACGATGATCGTTGGAGAAATAGAAGGCCTCAGGCGAGACCGCGACAACATCGTTGGGCGAGCGCAGCAGCTCGCCGGTGACTGTTTTCAGCTTTTGCAATCCACTGTCAGTCAGAGCGAAAATGTCGACCGCCTGTTCACCGTTCCCATGGTTGATGACGAAGAGCCGCTGTGCCCCGTCTTCACCGGTATAGAGCGAAATTCCGTGGGGGAGGAAGCCTGCGTCTGCATCAGGTGTGAGATTGATGGGAACTGCTTCAGGATCATTGAGATCATAAGCCCAGATCGCGCCAGGTGTTGGGGTCCCTTCGATAGCAGCACCACGGTCATAGCCCGAGAGATAGACGACCCCTGTCGCTGGGTCGATGGTGTGATCTTCAGGCCCCACAACGCCCGGTACGATGGTGCAGGTGCCCGCCATCTGCGGTTCAAGGTCCCGCAACATTCCGGCGGTTGAGACGAACTCATATCCCCGCCAGAGCAACAAAGCGGCGACCAGCCCCATGACGATCCAAACAGTGCGCATACTTTCCCCCGATGCAGGCTTTTGCCCTTCTTTGACGGGATGCTGACGCGGTGAGGCACAAATGTCTAGGAAATGCGGATCACCCTTTCGGGGGTGTTGTTATTCGCTGTACTGCCGAGATATTTGCGTGGTTCCCGCCATCAGTGCCGTTGCGTCAATTGCGGATGTCTCGCCATCGGCTGATCTGTTGGTTAGAATTGGTCACCACACCCATTCGCTAAAGGAGACCATCATGGACCTGCACCTCAATGCCGAAGACGAGACCTTTCGCTCAGAGGTGCGCGCGTTCCTGGAAGATGCTCTGCCACAAGATGTTCAAGAAGCGCCGTCGGTTGGCGTCGCCATTGAGAAGCCGCTCCTGAAAAAGTGGCACAAGATCCTGGCTGACAAGGGGTGGGCAGCACCCCATTGGCCGGTTGAACATGGCGGAACCGGCTGGACCATCACGCAGAAACATATCTGGGACGAAGAAGTAAGCCGGGCAGGCGCACCCCGCCTGATGGCCTTTGGCCTCTCAATGGTGGGGCCTGTGATTTATGCCTTTGGCAATGAGGAACAAAAGGCAGAGCACCTGCCGGGTATCCTCAATGGCGATGTCTGGTGGTGCCAGGGCTATTCAGAACCAGGGTCTGGCTCCGACCTCTCTTCGCTCAAGACCAAAGCGGTGCGCGATGGAGATGACTACATCATCAATGGCCAGAAGATCTGGACATCTTACGCCCATGAAGCCGATTGGATCTTCTGCCTGGTCCGCACCGACGATAGCGGCAAGCAGCAGGAAGGCATCACATTTGTCCTGATTGACATGAAGACGCCCGGCATAGAGGTGAAACCCATCGTCTCCATTGATGGTCTTCATCACTTGAACGAGGTGTTCTTCACCGACGTGCGTGTGCCCATTGCCAACCGCATCGGCGAAGAGGGCAAAGGCTGGACCTATGCCAAATTTCTGCTGGTGAATGAACGTACGGGCATTGCAGGCGTTGCCCAGTCCAAAATGGCCGTAGATCGACTTCGCGCCATTGCCAACACAGAAGCCGGTGGCGACGGTGCCGCCCTTTGGGCGCAGGACGGCTTCCGCCGCAAGCTCTCAGAGATCGAGGTAAAGCTTCAAAGCCTCGAATACACAAACCTTCGTATTCTTGCCGACGTCGCGGCGGGAAAACAGGCTGGGCCGGAAAGTTCGACGCTCAAAATTATCGGGTCCGAAGTGCAACAGGAACTTGCTTCGCTCGCTGTCGAGGCCCTTCAGCACTATGCGCTGCCGTCGCATGTTGATGACCTGGAAGGCCGCAGCAATCAGGAACCCGTGGGACCTGACTATTCGCTGCTGCCCGTCGTCAACATGGCGTTCGGTCGGGCATCCTCCATCTATGGCGGCTCAAACGAAGTCCAACGCAATGTGATCGCCAAAGCTGTGCTGGGGTTTTGACACCCAGCATTGTGCTCATCCCATGCCCTGATCCGGGCGCCGGTCTTTCATCATCTTCTCGACGATGGGGCCAAGTTTGGCGGGATCGAAGCGCGCGTCCTGCTCGACCATTGGGCCCCGATGCCAGCCTTCATAGACGCAAAGGCGTCCCCGCATGCTTTCAAACACCTGACCAGTGACGTCTTTTGATTCTGAACTGCCGAGCCACACACAGATGGGCGCGATGTTGCCGGGATCCCGCGGGTTCCAGGTGCCGTCGGGTTGCTCATCGGGCGGTGGGCCCAGGTCCTCTGTCATGCGGGTCAGGGCACCGGGAGAAATAGCGTTCACCGTAATGCCGTAGCGCATCAGCTCCTTGGCAGAGATCACTGTCATAGACGCAATGCCTGCTTTGGCAGCCCCGTAATTTGTCTGGCCCTGATTGCCGAAGAGGCCGGACACGCTGGAGGTGTTGATGATGCGCGCGTCATTTGTTTCGCCAGCCTTGGCGCGGTCCCGCCAATAAGCCGTAGCGTGGCGCATGGGACAGAAAGTGCCGCGCAGGTGCACACGGATCACTGCGTCCCATTCATCAATTGACATGTTGACCAGCATCCGGTCGCGCAGGATGCCTGCATTGTTCACAACAACATCCAGTCCACCAAAAGTGTCGATGGCCTGTTGGATCATCGCACCGGATTGATCCCAGTCGGCGACGTCCGACCCATTTGCAATCGCCTCGCCGCCCATGGCGCGGATTTCCTCAGCCACTTCTTCAGCAGCGCCGATATCCTTGCCGCCCCCTGCCCGATCACCGCCCAGATCATTGACCATGACTTTAGCCCCCTGACGAGCAAACTCGAGGCAATATTCACGCCCGATACCGCGCGCGCCACCGGTTACGATGACACTTCGTCCCTCACAAATTCCCATTCTGTCCTCCTGCGTTCAGATTGTTCAGATAGATTTTCCGTGACCTTCCCAATAGGGCTCACGCACTGTTCTGCGCACAATCTTGCCCGTAGGAAGGCGTGGTAAGTCCTCAGCGAAATCGATGGATCTCGGTCGTTTGTAGCCTGGCAAATGGTCCGCCGCGAAGGCGAGCAGGTCATCTTTGGTCTGCTGCGATGCCTCAACGCCTTCTGCCAATTGCACAACGGCTTTGACTTCCTCGCCCCATTCTTCATTGGGCACGCCAATCGTCGCGACATCAGCAACAGCTGGGTGGCGTAACAGTTCCTGATCCACTTCAGCAGGGTAGATATTGACGCCGCCGGAGATGATGACTTCTGCCGACCGGCCTGTCAGAAACAGAAAGCCGTCTTTGTCGACATAGCCCATATCACCCATGGTGTAATAATTGCCACGATAGGCCCCGTCGGTTTTCTCCGGCGCTTTAAAATATTCAAACCGTCCGGTGTCAGGTGCCTTGAAATAGATGGTGCCGATCTCGCCTGCGGGTATTTCCACCCCGGCATCATCCTGCACTTCCACCGTCACGCCTTCCAGTGCGCGCCCCACGGTGCCTGGTTTTGAGAGCCATTCTTCTGACTCCACAAAAATGCCACCGCCCTCGGTTGCTGCGTAATATTCAAAGACAACATTTCCGAGCCACTTGATCGTATCTTCCTTCACATGGACGGGACACGGTGCCGCTCCATGCAAGACCCAGCGCAGGCTTGAAACGTCATAACTATTCCGCACGTCGTCTGGCAGCGCCAGCATGCGGTGCAGCATGGTGGGCACCACATGGGTGTGGGTGACTTTGTGTTCCGCGACGAGCTTTAGCGTTTCCTCTGCATCCCACCTGTCCATCAGCACAACACCCACCCCAGACATGAGGGGGAAGTTGAGGTTCAGCGCCAGGGGGGCTGCGTGATAAAGCGGACCGGTCGACAAGGCGACATCGTTGGCAGGGTCAAAGGCAGCTGTTTCGCGAAGCTTTACCAGAAGAGGGGAGACAGGCGGCGCGGCTTTGCGGTAGACGCCCTTTGGGTGCCCGGTGGTGCCAGACGTGTAGAGCATTTGCGTGCCCGCCGTTGGGTCTTCAATATTGTGCGCAGCTTCTGACGCCAGCGCGGCATCATAAGAAGTAAAGCCAGGGATCTCTGCTGATACTGCCAGCCTCTGGATCAGATGCGGCGACATGGCAGACGCCTCTGCCGCCTTTTCTGAAAACCGAGCGTCAGCAACAATGGATTTGGCCTCACAATTTTCAATAATGTAGCCAATCTCCGCTGCCGTCAGGTGCCAGTTGATCGGCGTGAGGCGCATGCCGCACCGCGACACCGCAATGCAGGCCTCCACGAATTCAGGACGGTTTGCGCAAAGAAGTGCGACGGCATCGCCCTCCTTCAACCCAGCGCTGCGAAAGGCGCGAACCAGTTGATTGGATTTTGCGTTCAGCTCTGCGAATGTCCGGTTTCCCAAGGGGGAGAGAATGGCCGGACGACCTGGTGCTGATTCCGCGTGGAGGGCGATCACCATCCCGCATGCCGCCGCTTCTTCAGCCGTCATGGATAGTTTTTCTGCAGTTGCCGACATTCGATCCTCCCCGATCCCTTGACCTATTTGACCAATTTTTATAGTTGCTGGGGATATTGGACGGTTTAGTCTGGCCGTCGTCAAGCACAAGCCCCCGGAGTGCGAATGCCTTCCCATCACTTTTGTCGATCAATTGCCCTGTTCACTGCGATGGCGGCGATTTTCCTCTCACCTGCACATGCGGAAGAACCTGGCTCTTCAGACCCCTCTGGGCAATGGGCATTCGGCACCGTTCAGGTAGAGAATGACCTATTCGCAAATGCCGCGAACACGGACAGGCATTATACCAACGGACTGCAAGCGTCGGTCCTCTCCCACCCGCTCACCCTGACCGGCTGGCAGAAAGATGTCGCGACGGCCCGTGTGCCGTTTGGATTGGATGACGCAAAGCCAACATCTCACCGAGTGGGATTGGCACTCGGCCATTCCATCTTTACGCCGGACGATACGGAC
>JAJFGY010000134.1 GCA_021775935.1 Alphaproteobacteria bacterium | reverse complement strand
GTATATTGCGCGCCAAATCAGATGGTTAGGAAGCCGCTGACTGCGGAGAGGTGGCCGAGTGGCTGAAGGCGCACGCTTGGAAAGCGTGTAGGCGGTAATCCCGTCTCGAGGGTTCGAATCCCTCTCTCTCCGCCACCATTTTCCTTGAGATTCAGCCACTTACAAACATGTCAGAGGAAGTGACTCATTTTTGACCGAGCGTTTTGACGTTGCGGAAAATGATTGTCCGCCCAAACTGAGTGGCCGCGAATGGTGGACTTTGAGGGCTCAATTTGTGTGGTTCGAGCGACCTGATACATGTTTGCATCACCTATTTGAGAAACATGGTTAATGCTTGCTTACCACTGTCGCTCAGCCTGATCTCCCGACCGCTGAGGTGCGTCGAGGACGCAGGAAATAGCGATTGGAGAAAGTCAGGCCCCCCGTCAGGTACTCCCCAATTGGTGACGTGTAGGTGTATTGGGCCTCAGCGACGATGACGCTGGTCCCCGCTGAGGTCAGCCCAGGCGGCAGAACATAGGCAGCGCCCTCTGAATAGGCGGTCCCGTTATAGGCATCACTCCAGTCGACCGTCGTGTCGTTGTTTTCATCCGCCACAACGCTTGCCACAACTACGGTGAGCGTGCCGGCGCCGAAAGGTTCCATAATCGCTGTGCTGGCCTCGAAAATATCGGCCATAAGGTCGTCATCAATCACAACGGCCTGGGCCACGAGATCTGCCACCGCACTACCGGTCTTATTCAACTTTCGGTCGGCAATCAGCGCATTGCTGATTTCGACAGCCCCAAAATAGATGGAGATCATAACCGGCAGCAAAAGGGCAAACTCCACTGACGAGGTGCCGTCGGTCCGCCCAAAGAGGGCGCGCCATGCCGCGACAATATTCGTTGAAAAACGGGTCATGACTAAGCGCCTCCTGGAAGAATTTGGCCAAAAGGCTCATTCCGGAACACAGCGCTTGCTGCAAGAAGGCGGCTACCACCGGCCATATTCTCCAACCCGATGCCAACCGGTGTGAGGACGTCCCACACATAGAACGCGCGTACCATGACGACTTCGCCGGCACCGCCAATATTGTATTGAAAATTATTCGACAGGTTGCCGTTC
Source organism: Alphaproteobacteria bacterium (assembly GCA_021775935.1). Taxonomy (GTDB): domain Bacteria; phylum Pseudomonadota; class Alphaproteobacteria; order Parvibaculales; family Parvibaculaceae; genus Mf105b01. The sequence goes on along the minus strand of JAJFGY010000134.1, from coordinate 18,165 downwards.
TCGTCCAATGGACTGACAAAGTCGACATCGCCGAATTCATCAAAGGTGCGGACATCGACGACAAGGCTCTGGTCGCAATCAAAAAACAGCGGGCTGCGCGAACAGATTTCGATCTTAAACTGTTCTGCGGTCATCCCGTCTTCGTGAGCGACACCAGTGCGAACCATGCGGGCGGCATCTTCCATGGCACCTTCCATGGCCACAGACGCAAAGAAGATCAGTGCTGTCTCAACCATAGCGAACAAGAAGCTGAAGAAAGGGATCGCGATGAGGCCCATTTCGACCGCAACACTGCCCCCCTCATCCTGTCTAAAGGAGCTTTTTCGTCTGAAGGACCGAAGAATGCGGGGTCTTTTACCCCTCTTCAATGGTCCCGTTCCTGTGCCCTTATATGTCACGGGTGCCTCACATAAATCGTTTGTCGCCTCCCGTCGGAAGGCTTCTGACCTGTCTATGATTAGGCAAAAAAGTTTGCTGGAGCGTCAGTTTCGGTGGCGCAATTAGAGCCAAATAAGCCGCGAAATTGCTTCAAATTTTAGCTTTCCGCCAGCTGCCGTTCCTTTCGAGCATCGGTGAGCGATCGGAGGAAAATCGAGACAATTTGATCCAATTTTTTTTCCTCCAGTTGAACCTCCCTTAATCCCGAACGCCTAGTTTGAGGATGGTTTTAATCCCAGGCACGGGAGTGCTTCCACAGCGGGGCAAAGATGATCATGGATCAAGTCGGAAATAGAATGGTAGTTGCCGCGCTGCAGTTCCTCGCGATGGTGGGCGAGTTGCAACGCAATCGGCAGGGGAATGTCGCGATCATTTTTGCGCTTGCCATGATGCCGATTATGGCAGCGGCGGGCATCGGGGTTGACCTGTCTCGGGCCTACGTTGTGCGTGCACACCTGACGCAGGCTTTGGATGCAGCAGGTCTGGCGGTTGCAGGGGCGCCTGGCGCGTCGGATGAATATTTGGCAACGCTTGCACAAGACTTCTTCAACGCAAATTATCCGACCAGCGAAATTGGCGTGCCGGGAGAACTGTCGCTGAACGTGGAAGACAACATCGTCACCCTGTCTGCAGGGGCAACTTTGCCGACGGCGCTTCTGGGCATATTCGGCATTCACGAAATGGATGTGGCCAGCGCAATTGAAGTAACGCGCGAAAACAAAGCGCTCGAAATTGTGATGGTGCTCGATAATACGGGCTCAATGGGGTCAAGCGGAAAGCTTGACGCCATGAAAGAGGCGGCCACCTCATTGGTCAATATTCTTTATGGGGAGAACCCCAACCTGGACAAACTTCATATCGGCCTCGTGCCATTTGCAGCTGGTGTAAATGTGGGCACAGATTTCCCGACAACGGCGCTTGATATGACAGGTGCATCGAGCATCCACGATGAGAATTTTAAGTTCAACACAGATCCCAATGTGAACAATCTTTGGGACCTCTATGACGAAATCAACAATCGGTCATGGACAGGCTGTGTGCAGACAAGGCCTGAGCCCCTAGATGAATTGGACACGCCGCCCAGTGCCGGTACACCAGATACACTGTGGGTGCCCTGGTTTGCGCCAGATGAGCGAAGCGCTAGCAAATATGTGAACAATTATCTGTCGGATGCTAATTCCAGTCAGAACGACAAGAACGAACAACTCGATATTTCGAAATATGATGGGGCGTCGGTCTATTCTTCAAGCCGCGGTCCGGACGCGGGATGCACGATGCGTCCATTAACGCCCCTCACCAATGACAAAGATCAGCTGATCGATGACATCAATGCAATGAATGCCAGTGGGGTGACCCATATTCCAGTTGGCCTGGCTTGGGGGTGGCGCGTGATCTCGCCAGAAGAGCCCTATACGGAAGGCCGCGAGTATGATGATCAAACCGTCGACAAAGCCGTGGTGCTGCTGACGGATGGGTCGAATGTTCTTGGGACGCTCAACAACCGCAACAGATCCAGATATACGGCTTATGGCTATATTCGTCAGGGTCGCTTAGGCACCACAAACAAGTCTGCGGCAAGTGCGCGCCTGGATCCGAAGACGGCGGAAATTTGTGAAAACATCAAAGATGAAGGCATCCGCCTCTACACCATCACCTTCAAGGTCTCGAGCACGGACACACAGGAACTGATGGAAGAATGTGCAACCAGTCCGGCTCTGTATTTTGACTCTCCCAGCAATGAGCAGCTGCAAACCATCTTCCAGGCGATTGCCCGCGATCTCTCAAATCTGCGGCTGAGCCGATAAGGCAGAGAGCCTGGAGACGAAAGGCACTAGAGACGCATGACAAAAGGGGCACCTCATCGAGGCGCCCCTTTTTTGTAACCTTGTCAGCGCTTGAGCTATTCGTTGCTAGCAGCTGCTGCCTCATCACCCAGGGACGTCACACCTTTTGTGGTGGCAAGCAAGCCGTCTGTTGCTTCGGTGCCATCGGCTGGGTTGATCACACGGACACATCTTGGTGCACATGAGTAGGATGTCTGGGCTGCACCCCGATTAAAGGTCATCGCTGTGCTTCGCGGTTCCGTCACGCTCACATCCAGATTGGCAATTTGGCGTCCACCTGCATCAAGCGCAATCAGGTTTGTCGTCCCGTAGGAGCGTCCAAACACAACCAATGTGTTGCTATTGCTCACAGAGACGTCTGCAATAGCTGGATTACCCACAATGATGGTTGATGCGGCTTGGCCCAGTGCGTGTAGGCGCGAATGGTTGACTTCGATATTGAGATCGGCCGCCCAGGCTGGAAGGGCGAAGAGACTCCCGGTCACTGTGGCAACACAGGCAAGAGTTCGAAGTGGCCGCTTTTGAGCGTGCGTCATCTGCAATGATCCCTCTGGCTGCACCATGAAAAATGCAGGCGTGGTTTAGGTCTGAGCGAACTTTAGGCCTCAAAGGCTAAACGCTTTGCAAACGAGACAGTTTGCTGAAAATCCGTCGTACGAGCGTGGCCGATCAGACATAGCTGGCGAAGGTCACAGAATGAAAACAATCGCTCTTGTGTTGAGTTCCTACGCACTCACCAATTTTTAACCAACCTATTGCCCGGGGAAGTGAAGAGACGTAGTTTTTTCTTGTATAGAACAAGTAAAAACCAGAAAAACGGTTGAAAGTGTGTATTTAGAGGGCGAGGTGAAATAAAAAACGGAGGTATTGTTAATTTTCATCTTCGGATTAACTTGAAGGTAATGCCGCCCCAGTAGATTGGTCTTCGCTCAAGGGTAGTGCTGAACGGCAATGGCTTTGGGTTGGTGCTGTACTAAGAGTATTTATGAGGATCTAGTCATGACTAAATTTATGAAGCTTTTTGCAAATGACGAGTCCGGTGCGACGGCCATTGAATATGGTCTCATCGCTGCGGGTATCTCTGTCGCAATCGTTGGCATTGTTGGAACACTCGGAACGAACATCACGACTGCGTTCACGACTGTTGCTACAGCTATCGCCGGTGGTGGTGGTGGCTGAACCAAGTTCGCCAATCAGGCGCTGTCTTCCGATCAGGCCTTAGCTTGATTGGGATCGGCTCCAGAAGAACCGCTGACTGCAAATGCGTGTCAGCGGTTTTTTTCTGTCTGCGATGAACCGGCCACCTCGCAAACCATCCAGGGACCTCATCGCAGGTGTAGGGGCGTGCAGAAAAACGCACCGTCTTTACGTCGTGTTTACACCCGGCGCGACATTCTCTCCCTCTGAGATAAATCGTTCAAAGTACTTGTTTTCATTCAACTTTTAGGCTTTCGCGTGTTGCAGATTGTCATCCTCACCATCTTTCCAGCGCTGCTCGTCATTGCCGCGGTCAGTGACTTGTTGACCTTCAAGATACCCAATTGGATATCGCTTGGACTGCTGGGCCTGTTTGCGGTGGTTGCGCCGTTTGCAGACTTGAGTTGGACGATCATTGCAAGCCACCTGGTTTTGGGTGGGATCCTTCTGCTTGTGGGCATGGTGATGTTCTCCATGAACCTGCTGGGCGGTGGCGATGCAAAACTGTTGGCGGCGGTCGGTCTCTGGACCGGATGGCTCGCACTACCGGTCTACCTGCTTTGGGCTGCAATCATGGGTGGCATCCTGGCGCTGACGCTCATCATGTTTCGCAAGGCGCCATTGGTCGCTGGCATGGAAACAACCCCCTGGATTGCAAGGCTGCACGACAAGCAGGCAGGCATTCCCTATGGCATTGCGCTTGCCGCAGGCGCGCTTATCGCGCTGCCGCACACGGTTTGGTTTGCGCTGGTTGCCGCACCTGTCTGATCAAAACAAAGGACCCCAAGAGATGAAAAGAGCGCCAAATTCGGGCCGCTGCCCCACGAAAAAGACCCAGAAAAATTAACTATAATTTGATCGAAAAGTCGTTTGATAGGGGTCCATGGACCTCTCACAGCCGGAAAAAGGTGGTGATCCAGTGAACGCGATGAGAATTGGAATATTAGCATTGGCTTTGGTTGCTGCGGGTCTCGCGGCATTCTTGGCGCGCTCACTCGTATCTGATGAGAAGCCGCAAATCGCCGCACCGCAGATCATTGAACGTCCAATGTCCGAAGTGCTTGTTGCCAAAAGTGACCTGACGCTCGGCCAACGTGTCGGCAAAGGCGACCTTATCTGGCAACCTTGGCCAGAAGACGCTGTCTCGGATTCCTATGTTACCCGCGACGTTCAGCCAAACGCGCTCGATGTTTTTGGGGGCGCGATTGCACGCAGCCCCGTTCTTGCCGGAGAGCCGGTCACCTCGGGCAAACTGGTGAGCTTTGAAAATGCAGGCTTCATGTCTGCGCTTCTGTCGCCAGGCATGCGTGCCGTATCAACGAAAATTTCGCCGGAGACCGGCGCTGGTGGCTTTATCCTGCCAAATGACAGAGTGGACGTAATCATGACCATGCGTCTGCGCTCAAATGATGAAGAGGGTGGCAGCGCTGGCGGGTATCGCAGCGAAACCATCCTCCGCAATGTGCGTGTGTTGGCGATTGACCAGACATTCAAGGAAGTTGAAGGCGAACAGGTCGTTGTCGGGAAGACTGCGACACTCGAAATGCTGCCTGATCAGGCAGAGGACTTTGCCTTAGCGGCTGCACAGGGTGAGCTCGCCCTTGCCTTGCGGCCTCTGGCTGATAGCGGCCGGACAGATCAGGTGCCCACAAGCGCCTCTGTGGAACAATCACGAGCAACGTCCAATCGCCAGGGTGCGTCTGTGCGCATCCTGCGATACGGCGCTGAGACAATAGTCACAACGATTGCTGGGAGAGGGAAATGACCTGGATGGCTGCGTATCGCTATCGCTTCCTGTCTCCGGAAAAATTCCGGAAGGCTCTCACATTCATTTCGATTGGCCTGCTGCTGGTCGTGTCGGGTGTGAGCACCGACGGCGCTGTTATGGCGGCGGGAGATGCTCAACTGGTGCGCATTTCAGAAGGTGGCTCCAGCTCCGCATCGCGGACCCTGACATTGGGACTAAACAAGGCAGCGATTATCGAACTGCCTGTCGATGCGCGAGATGTTCTCGTCTCCAATCCGGCAATCGTTGATGCGGTTGTCCGCACCGCGCGCAGGACATATGTGATCGGCATGGAGATCGGGCAGACAAATGCCTTCTTCTTTAATGAGCGCGGTGAGCAGATTTTGAATCTGGAAATACGCGTCGAGCGAGATCTCGCAAGCCTATCCGACATGATTGCCCGCTTTTTGCCGAACGCGCGCGTGAACGTAGAAGCAGTCAACAACAACATCATTCTCTCCGGACGCGTTCCCAACGCATCTCAGGCCAGCCAGGCACGCGATCTGGCAGCACGCTTCATTGGCAATCCTGACTATGTGCTCAACATGCTGGCTATTGAAGGCAAGGAACAGGTGAACCTGAGGGTGACGGTTGCAGAGATGCAGCGCAGCCTGATTAAGCAATTGGGTGTCGACCTCACCAGTTCAGTGGATTTTGGCAACCTTGCCCTAAGCCTTGCCACGGCGAATGCGTTTGCGCTCCAGGGGAATCCCCTTGGCGGCCTGACGTCTGCGCCAAATGGCCTTCCAGCTACCGGTGGCTCGGATCTCACCGGCGCATTAACAGCGTTGGAACGAGCTGGCCTCCTGCGAACCCTTGCAGAGCCCAATCTGACGGCAATTTCTGGTGAGGCTGCGAGCTTCCTTGCTGGGGGTGAATTTCCTGTGCCCACGTCTCAGGACAGGAACGGCAACGTGATCCTCGAGTTCAAACCGTTCGGCGTCGGCCTGGGGTTTAAGCCCGTTGTGCTGGGTGAAGGGCGGATCAGCCTGCAGATTTCAACCGAAGTCAGTGAGCTTTCCAACGAAGGGTCTTTCGTCTTTGAGGGAACGAGCATTACCGATGCAAACGGCAACATTGTGCGACAGGACGGCGTGACCGTTCCTGCATTGCGGGTACGCCGTGCCGAAACAACAGTCGAACTGCCAAGCGGTGGCTCCATGGTGATGGCGGGCCTCCTGTCAGAAAGCACCAAGCAGAATATTGATGGTGTTCCCGGTATCAAAGACGTTCCGATTTTGGGCTCGCTCTTTCGCAGCCGCGATTTTCAGGACAATGAAACAGAACTTGTTGTGATCGTAACGCCCTATCTCGTTGATGCGACGAGCCGAGACAAGCTTGTGCTGCCAACGGACGGATATGCGCCGGCCTCTGATCTGGACACGTTCCTTATGGGCCGCTTGAACGCCACCTACGGCGTGGCGGGTTCTGATGGTGCAGACGGTGCCCTCCAGGGGCCTGTCGGTTTCGTGGTGGATTGAGGGGAATGGAGAGAGTGATGATGAAACAGATCCTGACCCTAATGATGGCATTCGGGCTCACCGCATGCGGTGCCTTCAATGGCCGTGATGATGCTCAGTTTGATGCGCGCTACAAACATCCCATCAGCGTAGATCCGCAGGTGGTGACGTTGCAGATGGAGGTGCCGCAGGACAAGATTGCCTTGTCGGCGTCTGACAAGGCAGCTCTCGACTCATTCGCTGTAACCTACAAGGCACGCGGACATGGTGTTCTGACAATTGCAGCACCCAGCGGGTCGCCCAATGAGGCCGCAGCTGTTTCCCTTGTCGCCGAGACACGTGCTGCATTGCGCGACGCTGGTCTGCCTGAGCCTGCCATTGGATATGCGGCGTATCGCGCCTCATCAGCAAACGCGAACGCTCCGATCATTCTGACCTACCGTCGGTTTGTGGCGAGTGCCAGCCCCTGTGGCAATTGGACGGAAGATTACGCCTTCGCGCCAAACAACGGACGCACGCCAAACTACGGCTGTTCAACCCAGAGCAATCTGGCAGCGATGGTCGCCGAGCCTGCAGATCTCATCGGCCCACGGGATTGGGATCCTGCATATGCGCCGCGTCGCGATGAAGTAATTGAGAACTTTCGTATAGGTGAGGTGACCGAGTCTCAAGAGTCCGGCAGCGCCTCAGGATCAGTGAGCGAAGTATCTGATGACTAATGCAGAACAAATCGTCTTAGATGAGCAGGACTTTGTCGACGAAGATGATGACGATGAATTTGTCACGCAGTCCGTCGTAAAACCTGTTCCACGGATTTCCATCGAGGTCTTCTGTGAGAACCCAGACACAGGCGTTGTCATTCAGCGTGCCGGTGAAGACCGACGCTTGGCAAAGGCCCATGTAACCGTCCACATGGGTGGCATTCCCGCTGCCGTAAAATATTACAGAGACACTGGTACGCCGAGCCTGATCATCGTCGAAACGATGGAAGGGGGAGAGACCCTCTTTAAGCAACTTGGTGCATTGGCAGAAGTCTGCGACGCGGGCACAAAGGTCGTGATCGTTGGTCACCTGAATGACATTACACTTTACCGTGAGATGATACGGCAGGGTGTAAATGAGTATCTGGTGGCGCCGCTGAGCCCAATTCAGATCGTCGATTCTGTTGCGCGTCTTTACGCGGACCCCGATGCACCACCCATTGGCCGGTCCATTGTCTTTATCGGTGCGCGCGGTGGTGTTGGCTCCAGCACCTTGGCGCACAATGTCAGCTGGTGCATCTCTGAAGAGATGCGCGAGGACGTGACCCTTGTCGATATGGATTTGCCATTCGGCACAGCAGGGCTTGATTTCAATCAGGACCCGGTTCAAGGGGTCGCTGAAGCACTGATGCAGCCAGAACGCCTGGATGATGTGTTGCTGGACAGACTATTGGTCAAATGCACTGAGCGTCTCTCCATTTTTGGTGCACCAGGAACCCTGGACAGGGACGATGAATTGTTGGCGGAATCTTGTGAGGCAGTAATCGATAGCGTCCGCGAGACCTGTCCGTGTGTTGTTATTGACATGCCGCATATCTGGAGCCGCTGGTCGCGCCAAACATTGTTGAACGCAGACGAAATTGTCATCACGGCGACGCCGGATCTCGCAAGCTTGCGGAACACAAAAAACTATCTCGACCTCTTGAAAAAGCAACGGACCAATGATGCAGCGCCGCACGTCGTGCTGAACCAGGTCCGGATGCCAAAGCGTCCTGAAATTCCGGCTGAAGATTTTGCCGAAGCCATTGAGCAAGAGCCGACATTGCTCTTGCCCTTCAACCCAACACTGTTTGGAACGGCATCGAACAATGGCCAGATGTTGCAGGAAATTGATCCAAAGAACAAAACCACCGACGCGGTGCGTCATCTCTCGACTTTGGTAACAGGTCGCCACGCCGTGGTTGAGAAGAAAAAAGGTCTTCTGTCCGGACTTCTGGGCAAGAAGGGGTAGCTTATGTTTGGTCGTCGTCAAGATTCTGGAAGCGGACGACCGCCTGCCGCCTCAACGGAGGGGGCTGCGCCGCCGCCGCCTCCCACTAAGGCCACTACAACTAAGACGGCTGCGCCCAAAACAGCTGCGTCCAAAACAGCTGCGTCCAGGGCAGCGGTCGCAAAGCCTGCACCGGCAAAACCGGCTGCATCGAGCACCGCCGCCGCACCTGTTGCGCCGCAACCGGCTCCTGCTCATCCTGGCGCCGATGTGCGGTCTCCAGAATATTATCAAGTCAAGACGACGATCTTTAATGCGCTGATCGACACCATTGATCTGACTCAGCTCGCACAGCTCGATACCGAAAGCGCGCGCGAAGAAATTCGCGATATCGTGAGTGAAATCATTGCGATCAAGAATGTCGTGATGTCCATCGCGGAGCAGGAAGACCTGCTCCAGGATATCTGCAATGACGTTCTGGGCTATGGACCGCTGGAGCCTTTGCTTGCGCGAGACGATATCGCCGACATCATGGTCAATGGTGCGGGCCTCACTTTCATTGAGGTGGAAGGCCGTGTTGAACCAACTAACGTCAAGTTCCGCGACAATTCGCAGCTCCTAAACATTTGTCAGCGTATCGTGAGCCAGGTCGGCCGGCGTGTGGATGAATCGAGCCCTATCTGCGACGCCCGTCTTGCAGACGGCAGTCGCGTTAACGTCATTGCCCCGCCTTTGTCGCTGGACGGTCCCACGCTCACCATTCGTAAGTTCCGCAAAGACAAACTCACCATGAACGATCTGGTGGGGTTCAAATCAATCTCACCAGAAGGTGCAGACGTGCTGGCGGTTGTCGGAAACGTCCGCTGCAATGTTTTGATCTCTGGGGGGACGGGGTCAGGGAAAACCACCCTCCTGAATTGTATGACAGGGTTTATCGATACAGACGAACGCATCATCACCTGCGAAGACGCCGCTGAGCTTCAGCTTCAGCAGCCCCACGTCGTTCGGCTGGAGACGAGACCCCCTAACCTTGAAGGACAGGGGGAGGTAACAATGCGGGACCTTGTGAAAAACTGTCTACGCATGCGCCCGGAGCGGATCATTGTCGGTGAGGTTCGTGGACCAGAGGCGTTTGACCTGTTGCAGGCAATGAACACGGGCCACGATGGCTCCATGGGAACACTCCACGCCAACTCACCGCGTGAGGCATTGTCGCGGCTGGAAAGTATGATCACGATGGGCGGTTTTGCGCTTCCCTCCAAGACGATCCGCGAGATGATCGTTGGGTCGGTAGACGTTATTGTGCAGGCAGCCCGCCTGCGCGACGGCTCGCGTCGCATCACACATGTGACAGAAGTGCTGGGCACGGAAGGCGACGTGATCACGACGCAGGACCTCTTCATCTATGACATGGAGGGAGAGGACGAGCAGGGCAAGATTATCGGGCGACACAAATCCACTGGTATTGCGCGCCCGGCCTTTTGGGATAAAGCCCGCTATTACAATCAACATCACAAACTCTCCGCGGCACTCGACAGAGCGCAGGATTGAGGTTTCTGATGGACCAAACAACACTCATCATATTTGGTGTTGCTCTGCTGGCGGCGGTTTGTATCGGTGCTATCGGTTTTGCCTTAACCGGCTCGAAAAGCGACAAATCAAATGTCCGAATGGCAAGGGTGGCACGGGGTCCTGCGCGGGGGACACCTGCTGACGAGAAAGAGAACAATCAAGGCGATAACGCGGGACCTAGGCGAAAGCAGGTCCAGGCGACGTTGAAAGAGATTGAGGCGAAGCAAAAAGCTGAAAAAGAAAAGCTGACCATTCGCCTGCGGCTCCAACGGGCTGGTCTCGAAATTACACCCAGAACTTTCTACATCGCGAGCGCCTGTTTCGGCCTTGTTGTGGCCGTTGGTGTTGCGCTTTCTGGGTTACCCCTTGGGGCAGCGGCCCTCGGCGGTTTTGCGGGCGGTTTTGGGTTTCCGCGTTGGTTCGTCAACTTCAAGACCAAAAGACGTCAGTCCGCTTTTGTTGAGGAGTTTGCAAACTCCCTTGATGTCATCGTGCGCGGTGTTAAGGCGGGCTTGCCCATCAATGATTGTTTGAAAATCATTGCCAATGAAAGCCCGGAGCCTGTGGGAAGCGAGTTCAAAGAGCTGGTTGACGGTCAGGCAATGGGTGTCACGATTGAGCAGGGTCTGCAACGGGTGTATGAGCGCATCCCGCTGCCCGAGGTCAATTTCTTCATGATCGTCCTGGCAATCCAGCAGCAAGCCGGGGGCAACCTGTCGGAAGCACTAAGCAATCTTTCAAATGTCCTGCGCGACAGAAAAAAGATGCGGGCAAAAATTCAGGCGATGTCGCAGGAAGCAAAAGCTTCTGCGGGCATTATCGGCGTTCTGCCGCCAGGCGTCATGTTGCTGATCTATCTCACAACGCCGGAATATATCAGTATCTTGTTCACGAGCACGGCAGGGAACCTGATCATTGTGGGCGGTCTTGTGTGGATGGGCATGGGAATGCTCGTCATGCGCAAAATGATCAACTTCAACTTTTAGAACAGGAGCCGATAAATGTTTGCACTCGTCGAAAGCCTGTTCAATCTCGAAAGCATCGTGATGTTGCTGACGGCACTCGCCGCATTTGCAACAGTGATTACGCTAGCGGCACCGATGTTTGAAACCGACCAATTGGCTACGCGGATGAAATCTGTGTCCAGTGAGCGTGAAGCAATGCGGCGGGCTCTTCGCGAAGAGCTGCAGCGCGAGCGTGAAGGCAAAAAACTGCGCACCGACCCAAAGACGTTCATCAAACAGTTCGTCGATAGACTGAACCTGATGGAGTTGATGGAAAGCGACGCCATTCGCGGCAAACTCAAAAAGGCGGGTTTCCGGGGCCAGGCACCTGTCTACTCGTTCATGTTTTTCCGCTTTTTCATGCCGATCATTTTGTTCTTCGTCACGATCTTTTACCTCTTCTTCGCGAACTCCTTCGGTTTTGAACCGATGGCCCGGGTCGCGTTTTCTTTTGCCGCTGCCTTTATTGGCTTCTATCTGCCAAATGTCTTTGTTGAGAACATGATTGCCCGCAGGCAGGAATCGATCAAAAAGGCGTTTCCTGATGCACTCGACCTGCTTTTGATCTGTGTGGAGTCAGGCATGTCGGTTGAGGCCGCCTTCCACAAAGTTGCAGGCGAAATCGGAACCCAGTCCGTTGAGCTTGCCGAAGAGCTCAGCCTGACAACAGCCGAACTGTCCTACATTCAGGATCGTCGGATGGCCTATGAGAACCTGGCAACCCGTACGGGCCTTGATGGGGTGAAGGCAGTCACGATGAGCCTGATCCAGGCAGAGCGTTACGGAACACCGCTGGGCACGGCTCTTCGCGTGATGGCGCAGGAAAACCGCGACATGCGCATGGCGGCAGCGGAGAAGAAAGCCGCAGGCCTGCCGCCAAAGCTGACGGTCCCGATGATTGCCTTCTTCCTGCCCGTGCTTTTCTTTGTGATCCTGGGTCCTGCGGTGATCAAGCTGTATCAGTAAACAGTCGATCGCTACTGCAAACACAAAAAACCGCAGAAGGGATTACACCTAACTGCGGTTTTTCTGTTTGAGAAACGACGTCTGAAAGAGCAGGTCTCAGGGAGTGCCGGGGTTCTGCCACGGTGCGCCTGTCGACGCGGCCCCTGATGGTGATGCATCCAGTGCTTCCATCTCCTGCCAGAGCGCGGGCTGGGCCAGCATGGCGCGAATGGTCGTGATATTGCTGGAGGCAAGGCTCGGCGGCAGATCAGCGCGCGCGAGCCGTTCGGCCTCCTCAAAGTCGCCCTTGAGGCCCAGAACAAGCGAGAGGTTCTGGCGGGCATGCGCGCCTGCCGCAGGGTTTGCAACGGCACGTCGAAGGGTGACTTCCGCTTCGGTCAGATCACCAGACAGAGCGTGCGACAGACCAAGATTGGTCAATATTGTCGGATGATCGGGTGCAAGACGGAGAGCAGAATTGTATTTGGTCTTTGCTCTCTCATGTTCCCCCATCTCGTCGAGGGCAACACCCTCCGCAGACAGGATGGTCCAGTCGGTGGGGTTCAAGACAGCTGCTTTGGCAAGCATTGCAGCGGCCTGGTCCGGCTTACCGCCAGCGGTCAGCGCTTTGCCATATTCCGCCAGAATTGCAGCATCATTTGGATGGAAGGCATTCGCCTGCTGGAGCACGTTCAGGGCTTGCGTGAGTGAACCCAGATGCCGCAGGCCACGGGCATATTTCGCCGCTGCTTCAGCGTTTTGGGGGTCTTGCTCATAGATGCCGCCCCAATAAGCCGCAGATGCGACAAAGTCGCGTGGCTCGGATAGATGAACAGGAAGGTCGCTTGCAGCGCCCAGGCCTGGACGTTCGGGGGGGGTATCCGTTGCACAACCACCGAGCATCAATGCGCCCAATGCAGTTGCCATAACTGACCGTGTCAGGGATGAATGTGAACGAAGGAACGTGATGTAAGCCATTGGTTTCCACATCTCATAGCTAATCGGCGGGCTCCGACTTTTGCCCACGCTCCATCCTGGCTTACAGGTCTCAAGAAAGGCTTAAGTATAAACTTGGCATCAAATTGCGCGGACCTCTTTCGGTTGCCCCACGCTTGCTCGTATAGTGGGACATGGCGTCACACGGTTTCAAAAATTTCCTCTTAACAATCCGTAAATGGATCGATCGGTTGGGCTTCGACCGGGTGCTGCTATTTGTGTTAGGGGCAGCTGTTTTGGGGCTTCTGGCACTTGGCATGGGCAAAGGCCTGACCGGGTGGGACGATAGTGACGCGCGGGTCACCTTTTTTCAGATCGGGACTGGATCGACCGGTGGGACCTATTTCCCCATGGGAGAGGCACTTGCTGCAGTGATCAGCCGTCCTCCGGGGTCTGACCCGTGTATTCCAGGCAGTCGGTGCGGGGTGCCTGGATTGGTGGCAATCGCCAAAGGCTCCGCAGGCTCAGTGGCAAATGCAAGAGCAGTCGCAGATGGACGTTTGGATTCAGCGCTCGTCCAGGCAAATGTTCTGGCAGACGCCTTTCACGGGCGCGGTGCCTTTGAGGGAGAGGAGCCCCGCCAGAACCTTCGTGTCATTGCCAATCTCTATATCGAAGCTGTTCATCTGGTGACCGCGCGAGGATTGAACATCAAAGGGGTTCAGGATCTGAAGGGCCTGCGGGTTTCAATCGGGTCTGAAGGTTCGGGCACCAGAGCAGATGCCATTGGCATATTAAAGGCCTATGGCGTCTCACTCACCGAAATTGAGCCGATGAGTGCTGATGCTTCAAGGTCCGCTGAGATGATCTTGTCCGGCAATCTCGACGCCTATTTTCTTGTGGCAGGTGCCCCGGCACGATCCATTGAAGACCTGGCGGTGAGGGGGGCCATCGATATTGTGCCCATAGAGGGAGAGCCTGCCGACCGGTTGCGAATTGACCGGGCTTTCTATAGCCGCTTTACCGTTCCTGAGAACACATATCGGTTTGTCGGGGAAGTCGACACGATCGGCATTGGCGCGCTGTGGATCACGAGAGCCACAACCGACGAGGACCTCGTCCACAATGTGACCCGCGCCCTGTTTGACGAACGCAATCGCACGACGCTCGTGACCGCCCATGCGAATGGACGCAACGTCAATGTGGACAATGCTGTTCAGGGCGTGCCGATTTTGCTGCATCCAGGCGCCGAGCTTTTCTATTTTGAGAAAGGCATTCTGGAGCGCTAAGGCGTCTCAGGTGTCGCCGGGCTCGCTGTCGAGAACCACAGCCTGCGCAACGATAGCGGTCTCACCGTTGAAGGTGATGGCCGGTCCACCATGCAGGCGGTACCCTTCGTCGAGCGCCATCGACACACGTTCGCAAAATGCGTGATCGTCGGGTCCGGTGAGCAAACGATATTTCAACTCAGACATGGAATGCCTCTCGAATGAGGTTTGGCACTTCTGAGACATCAGAAGTGCTGGGATTGCGGCGAATTCAGACCCTCTATACTGTTTGCGGGCGTTTGAGCAAAATCAAAAGAGGCGGGCTTCCGTGGAAGATGTGTTCGTAACCGACAAAGATGCAGTGGCTCTCCCTGTTTGGCCGGTGGGCGCAGGCGATGTGAAGGAATGGTGTGACGCCCACGCGGGCGCAAATGCTGCCTGGGTCGGGACCGCAGGCTTCACTGGTGAGGCGGGGCGCGTGCTCATGTTGCCGAACGAAGCCGGTGGCCTTGCAGGCGCCTTGCTCGGCATTGGCAAGGGAGATGACCCTTTTATCTTTGCCGCTTTGTCGGAAACCCTGCCAGCGGGCACCTACAGGCTAGCCGGTCTTGCGGGGATGCAGGGTCGGCATGCAGCATTTGCCTGGGCGCTTGGGACCTACGGCTTCACGAAATACAAGGCCCGCGACAGAGACATACCCAAGCTTATCCTGCCTGAGAATGTTGACCTTCAGGAGCTCAGCGATCTGGTCGATGCTGTCTTCCTCACCCGCGACCTCGTGAATACGCCAACGAGTGACCTGGGCCCGGCGGAGTTGGAAGCAGCGGTTCGCAACGTTGCAGAAGATTTCAGCGCCCCGTGTTCAGTGATCTTAGGGGATGACCTGCTCACAGAAGACTATCCCATGGTGCATGCGGTGGGGCGCGCTGCCGCCGAAGGTGCAGAACCGCGACTGATCGATTTCACATGGGGAGATGACGCAGCTCCTAAAGTCACATTGGTGGGCAAAGGCGTTTGCTATGACACAGGTGGTCTCAACCTGAAGCCCGGCGACAGCATGTCTTTGATGAAAAAGGATATGGGCGGCGCTGCGCACGTGCTGGCTCTGGCTCAACTTATCATGCGGGCAAAGCTGAATGTACGGCTGCGCGTCCTCATCCCGGCAGTGGAAAACGCTGTCTCTGGAAATGCCTTTCGTCCCGGCGATGTTTTGGCGAGCCGCAAAGGCTTGAGCGTCGAGATCGGCAACACGGATGCGGAGGGACGACTGATCCTTGCCGATGCTTTGGTGGAAGCAGACAGTGAGACACCAGACTTGTTGATCGACATGGCCACCCTGACAGGTGCGGCCCGTGTCGCCCTTGGACCGGATCTGCCGCCGTTTTACACGCAGGACGATCAGTTTGCTGCTGGTCTGACAGAGGCATCGCTAGAGACTTTTGATCCACTTTGGCGCATGCCGCTATGGGCGGCTTATGACGGCTGGCTCAGCAGCAAAATCGCAGATGTGAACCACATTTCGAGCGGGGGGCATGCTGGCTCCATTACCGCAGCACTTTTTCTTGCGCGCTTCGTCGAGCAGGCAAAAACCTATGTGCATTTCGACGTGTTCGCCTGGACACCCCGGGCAAAACCCGGCCGCCCTGTAGGTGGAGACGCTCAGGGTATTCGGGCGCTCTTCTCATACTTGAAAAAGACATATGGTTCCGCCTAATCCTCTTGGCGTCTGACAGCTCCGCGAGTAGACTGATCCGGCTCCGAAACGGAATAGGAGCATGGGGACCCGATGGAGCTAAAGCCGCTAGATGCGCTGAAATTGTGGCACGACGTCGTGCTGGATACGGTGCGCCGTGACGTGCCGGATCTATCTGCGCGCCAACTTGCTATTTTACTGACGGTCTATCTGGAATCGCCGCCCCACACTGTGCGGGGACTTGCAGCAAAGCTAGATGTGTCGAAGCCCGCGATCACGCGGGCTCTCGACACGATGGGCCAAAAAGATTTGCTCAAGCGCAAGCGAGACGACACCGACAAGCGTAATGTATTGGTTCAGCGCACCGTGGCAGGCTCTGTCTATCTGAGCGAACTGTCTGACACCATCATCGCCAAAGCCAACGAGCACATCTCGTGAACGCAGAGGATCACAAGTCGTGACAAAAGCACAAAGTCTCGACAAAAGGTTGAACCCCTACAGGGCTGATCTTGCAGCGGCCTATCTGCGCGGCGAGGTTGAAGCGGACCGATTTGTTGAAAGCCAAGACTTTCAGGTAACGACCCCTCGCGCGCCCTTGTTGCGTCGTGCAGAAGTGCATGCGCCCATGGACACGGAACTTCTTTTTGGTGAAACGTTTCGCGTATATGAGACAGAAGGAGACTGGTGTTGGGGCCAGTCCGTTCATGATGACTATGTCGGCTATGTTGCTGTAAAGCTGCTACAGAAACCTGTTGCAGCAGCAACCCACCGCGTTGTCTCTCTGCGAACGTTTCTGTATCCCGAGCCAGATATTAAAACGCGGCCGGCCATGCCACTTTCAATGAATGCCAAGCTCGCCGTATCTGCGGCAGAAGGAAAATTTGTTGAACTGGCAGGCGGCGGGTATGTCGTGTCCTCTCACCTGTCAAAAATTGATACCTATGCGACAGATTTTGTTGCCGTGGCCGAGGAGTTTCTGGGTGTTCCCTATCTTTGGGGCGGCAGAGATGCCCGTGGACTGGATTGCTCGGGTCTGGTGCAAATGAGCCTGGAGCGCTGTGGCATTGCCTGTTTGCGTGACACGGATCTGCAGGAAGCCACGCTGGGCGAGAAATTGCCCGACCCGCAGAACCTTGGTGTGTTAAGGCGGGGCGATCTTGTCTTTTGGCGGGGGCATGTGGGTATTATGTCTGACCCAGAAACACTGCTTCACGCCAACGCCACCCATATGCGCACGGTAAAAGAGCCAATTGTTGAAGCTGTCAGCCGGATTGATAAGAGCGATGGGCCGGTGACAAGCATCAAGCGTCTCTAGGGGACATCGGAGCGCCACGGGGGCCCTCAGCTCAGGCTGAGGCTTCGCCCGGCCCGGTCTCAAGATCAAACGCCGCCGCCATAAGCGTCTTGGTGTAGTCGGTTTCGGGTGTCTCAAAGATCTTATCTGCTGATCCTTGTTCGACAACTTTGCCTTCCCGCATCACGATCACCTGGTCAGCAAGCGCGCGCACAACTTTTAAATCATGGCTGATGAAAAGATAAGCGAGATTATAGCGCTTCTGAAGGGTGCGCAGCAGATCCACAATCTGTGCCTGGACCGACATATCCAGAGCGCTGGTCGGCTCATCCAGCATTACGAATTTGGGTTGCAGGGCCATAGCGCGCGCAATGGCGATGCGCTGACGTTGGCCACCAGAAAACTCGTGTGGGTAGCGGTCTTGCAGGGTCGGATCAATACCGACTTCCTTCAGTGCCGCTGTGACGCGTGCTCGTCGCTCCGTTGAGGAAAGTCCGCGATTCTGGACAATCAGTCCCTCTTCCACGATTTGCGAAATGGAGAGGCGCGGGGACAGGGAGCCAAAAGGGTCCTGAAATACGATCTGCATATGTTCGCGGAGTGGCCTCATCTCTTTGATCGCCAGCTGATCAATACCCTCACCCTCAAAGCGGATAGGGCCTTCGCTGGAGATGAGACGAAGCATCGCCAGGCCGAGGGTCGTTTTGCCCGAACCAGATTCGCCCACAATGCCGACGGTCTGTCCTTCCTGAACGGC
>JAJFGY010000133.1 GCA_021775935.1 Alphaproteobacteria bacterium | reverse complement strand
TCGAGAAGGCATGTCCCTTGTTGAAGAGGCGGCGACCTATCTGGATGGTCCTGGCCGCGACCAGGCAAAGGATCTGCCGCGGGCAACCGCGCTTGCTTATGCAACGGAGAGCATGCGCCTTACCACCCGTCTGATGCAGGTGGCAGCCTGGTTGTTGGTCCAGAAGGCCGTCAATGAAGGTGATATGAGCGAAAGCGAAGCTCTTGCTGAGAAATACGAACTGGGCGGACGTGAAATCGGTCGGTCAAAACGGATTGGTGGGGCGGATATGCTGCCAGACGCTCTCAAGGATCTGATCGTGCGCTCTGAGAATATTTACCGCCGTATTGATCGTCTTGATGCTCAAATGCGTTCCGGTGAAGAAATCGAAGCATCTAGCCTGTCCGAACAGCAGAACCGTGCAGAAGCTTTCTTTCGCGAAGCGCTGGGCTCAAAGCCGACCCGGCACTAGCCATTCGCTCCCCAGTTTGCTGAAAAGCAAAAAGCCCCGGCATGCCGGGGCTTTTTTGGTGTTGGTGCCGGGCGCGCGCGCTGGCCAACGGATTTAAGCGTCTTAGACACCCAAGATGTCAGACACCCAGACCGTCGTACTTCTTCTTGAACCGGCTCACACGACCGCCACGGTCGAGCAGAGCGCCAGTGCCGCCTGTCCAGGCTGGATGTGTCGTTGGATCAATGTCCAGCGTCAGCGTGTCGCCCTCAGCACCATAGGTGGACCGGGTCTGGAAGGTTGTGCCGTCCGTCATTGCCACAGTGATCATGTGGTAATCTGGATGCGTGTCCTTTTTCATAACGCTTGCTCGCTCAAAAGAGGTGTGAGACGGCTAAATCCGTCTATCAAGGTGCCCAACTGCCTATAAAAGGCCGGGGGGCGCCCGGGAAGCGGCTGTATAGCGGAGCTTTCTGCCCATTGCAAGACTATGAAACAGGGGTATCGAATGAGGTGTTCCGTGCGTTTGAGGCTGGGAGGGGGATATATGCCCCCTATGGGGCCTTTCGCTCTGAGATTAACCAGATCCAGGCCTAGTTTCAGACCGGCCTGGTTGTTATATCTCCTCCCAGACAATGCTGGGATCCCCAGCTAGATCCTCTGCCCTCTAACCGCCCTCTAACGATTGCATTTCTCGACGGGGAAGCGAAAGTTTCCATGCCTGGAAATTCTCTAAAAGCCGGATTTTTATGAGCGATAGTTCAAACACGGTCGCCGACGCGATTGAAGAAGAAGCCCTGCGACGCACCAAGAGCCGTGCAGTTCGACCGATTGTGGGTTTGATCCCGTTTGTGCTGGCTTACAAGGGCATGTTGTCGGGCGCCTTCGTGATGCTCGTCATCGCGACGCTGTCGACGCTGGCATTTCCGGTGGCTGCCAGACGTGTGATGGACGCGATTAGCGACGGCGATGTCCAGTTCATCGATCAATATTTCCTGGTGCTCATCTTGGTGGCGGCGCTGCTTGGTATCTCGAGTGCCGCGCGGTTCTATTTTGTCAGCTGGATCGGGGAGCGGGTGGTCGCGGATTTGCGGTCTGCTGTCTATGACCATGTGACCCGACTGTCGCCTGCCTTCTTTGAAACCATGCGGACCGGGGAAGTGCTCTCTCGTCTCACCGCTGACACGACCCTGATCAAAACAGTGGTGGGCTCCAGCGCCTCAATTGCGCTTCGGAACATTTTTCTGTTTTTCGGTGCGGCAACAATGATGACCTATACGAGCCCGGGGCTCTCTGGTCTCGTGCTGCTCGCAATCCCGGTCATCATGCTGCCGCTGATTGTTTTTGGCCGCTGGGTGCGGCGTCTCTCGCGCCTCAGTCAGGACCGCATTGCCGATACGAGTGCCTTTGGTGGTGAGACGCTGAATGCGATGCAGACAGTGCAGGCCTTCAATCATGAAGAGATTGACCGATCGTCCTTTGCTGCGACTGTGGAGGCTTCATTCGATGCGGCGCGGAGCCGGATACAAGCGCGCTCAGTCCTCACCGCGCTGGTTATGTTTCTCGGTCTCTCGAGTGTCTTCGGTGTTTTGTGGGTCGGTGCGCAGGAAGTCATTGAAGGCACGATGACGGGCGGCGAGCTTCTGCAGTTCACGCTCTATGCACTGATGGCCGCGATGTCGATGGCAGCCTTGTCGGAGGTTTGGGGCGATGTGCAGATGGCAGCCGGGGCGACCGAACGTCTGATGGAATTGTTGCAGGTTGAATCTGAAATTCAAGCACCAGCCAATCCGGTTGCCTTGCCCGAGCCGTCAAAAGGTGCGCTACAGTTTGAGGGTGTCAGCTTCTCCTATCCGACACGGCCTGATGTATCTGCCCTGGATGGTCTGAACCTCACGGTGAAGCCGGGCGAGACTGTTGCGATTGTTGGGCCTTCCGGAGCGGGTAAGAGTACGCTCTTCCAATTGTTGCTGCGTTTCTTTGATCCACAATCCGGTCAGATTGTGCTGGATGGTGTCGCGCTGCCGGACGGGGACCCAAGTGATGTGCGTCGTCGTTTTGCCCTGGTGCCCCAAGAGACCGTGGTCTTTGGCATGAGCGCGCGGGAAAACATCCGCTATGGCCGTCCGGAGGCGAGTGATGAAGAAGTGCGCGCAGCCGCCTCTGCTGCGCATATTGACGAATTTCTGAGCGAGCTGCCGCAGGGGTATGACACGGTGTTTGGTGAGCGTGGCGTGACGCTCTCTGGCGGGCAGCGTCAACGGATTGCAATTGCGCGGGCGATCCTGCGCAATGCGCCCGTGCTGCTTCTGGATGAAGCAACGAGCGCGCTGGACGCGGAGAGCGAAAAATTTGTGCAGCAAGCGCTGGAAGGTCTGATGGCCGGCCGCACGACGATTGTTATTGCCCACCGTTTGGCAACGGTGCGCAAGGCAGACCGGATCATTGTGATGGATCGCGGGCGCATTGTGGCGGAAGGCAGTCACGACGCACTTGTCGCAGAAGGCGGCCTCTATGCGCGGCTTGCCTCCTTGCAATTTAGTGCAGACGCGCTTGCACTCGCCGTAGAAGATGAATCCGTTGCTCCTGCAATGGCGGCACGGGACTAGTCCGCTCAGTGATGAAGAAAGTTTAGGGGAAGATATGAATCCGATTATGCGCAATCTAATTGTGGCCGCCGTTGTTCTCGTCGCGGGCTTAAGTTTTATTGGTGTGCGCTTTTATGCCGGGGCGGGCCAGTTGACGACATTGACCGCGGGCATGGAGGTTTCTCCGCAGTGCACGGCGATTGCCTCGCCTCCGGGACCTGAAGATCTTGTGGTGGATCACGCGCGCGGCATGGCGTTTGTCGCCGCGACAGACCGGCGGGCAATCAATGCGGGTGCTGACAATGTGCGCGGCGGAATTTATGTGATCGATCTGAAGGGAGCCCCGTCGACCTGGACGCTGCGACCTGTCACGGCTCACGTGCCTGCTGCCTTCCAGCCGCATGGGTTAGGACTTTATGTGGATGGAGCAGGCAAACGTACGCTCGCTGTTGTTAATCACACAGGCGACATTGACAGTGTCGAGCTGTTTGATGTGGCCGAAGACGGAATTCTTTCTCACCGGGCGACTGTGCGCGACAGGGCCATGTTTGCGCTCAATGATGTGCAGCCAGTGGGACATAGTGCGTTTTATGCGACAAATGATCATGGCAGTGCGTCTGCTCTTTGGAACACGATCAGCGACGTATTGATGTTGAGCCCTGCAAACCTTGTCTATTTTGATGGAACATCTGTGCGCGAAGTGGCGGACGATCTGGGATACGCCAATGGTGTCAATCTCTCACCGGACGGCAAGACCGTTTATGTTGCCCAAACAAGCGGCATGGCGCTTAACATTTACGACCGCAATATTGAGACGGGCGACCTTACGCCGGTCGATTTCGTGGCGCTGGGTACCGGGCTTGATAATGTTGATGTGGCACCTGATGGCACGCTCTTGATCGGCGCACATCCAAAGCTTGTCGATTTCATCAGCCACGCAGCAGATGAGAAGAATCTGTCGCCCAGCCAAGTGGTTCGGCTCATTCCCCGTGAGGGTGGTGGTGGGGTCGCTGACACGGTCTATCTCAACCTAGGCGACCAATTGTCTGGTTCCAGTGTCGCTGCAACCTATCGTGATGTCATGCTGGTCAGCGGCGTGTTTGATCCCAAAATTCTCGTTTGTGAAATCGCGCCCCCGCCCGGTAGCTAGGGCCCGGTAGCTAGGGCCCGGTAGCCAGGGAAAGGACGGTCGATGCCCAGGATACATGTCACTGGCAATGCAGGTAGCGGCAAGTCCTCTCTTGCTGCTGCATTGGGTGATGTTCTTGGGCTTCCCGTTTTTGGGCTTGATAGCATCGTTTGGGGCCCGGGATGGCAGAAGACACCCGCGTCCATCCGAGGCCCGAAAGAGCAGGCGCTTGTTACCAATCAGGATTGGATTATCGAAGGCGTCTCACCGATTGTGCGGGCAGCTGCTGATACCATCATCTTCCTTGATGTAGGTCGGCCCACCTGCTTCTTTAGATGCCTCAAACGGAATTGGCGTTATCTGTTTCGAAGTCGGCCCGGCCTTCCGGAGAATTGTCCTGAGATTCTCATTGTGCCAACGCTCATCAAAATTGTTTGGCTGTTTCCCAAACGAATGAGGCCGACCATTTTGAAAGACCTCGCCGCAGGTGGCCAGAGAGTTTTTGTGGTTCGAAACGCGCAACAATTGGCAACGACTGTCGCGGCACTGAAGATGCAGCCCTAAGGGGGGCTACGTTTGGTTGGATTGCGGGTGGTTCAACTGAAATGAGTGCCAATCTGCGATCCAGTCGGCAACCAGCTGAAGGTTTCCGACCTGGCAATGGCTGCTTGCTTCTTCGTGGCTGGTGAAGAGACGTGTTGTGAGGGAGCGCACGTTTTGCAGCCGTTCTGCCTGACTGAAAAACTGGGGCAGGGGTACGAGATGATCTTCTGTCCCACCTAGCAGCAGAAAATCCTGATCAATCAGATGTGCGACCGGCTTGGTGGTGAATTTTTCAACCCATCTCAGATAATCGTAAGGCGTGGACGTGCCGCTGACATGCATGCCATGACCGAAGGCCCAGCGCACGAACTCGTCTCTGTTGATAACGCGGCCCATCAATGTGTTGATGGTTTTTTCAGCGTTTATCTTCATCAGGAAGGACAGAAGTTTTTGAGCAGCGGGGTCAAGTTTTGCTGACAGGCACCCTAAAAAATCTTCCAGCACATCATAGGCGACGACCCGTTTGATCCGTTTGTCATGGGCGGCTGCACGCGGGGCCAGATAGCCCCCAAGGGAAATGCCACAGAGACTGCATGAGGTGATGTTCAGGTGGTCAAGGATCGCGCCGACAGGTTTCTCCCAGTTCTCAGGCATGGACATGTGATGAAGCATCAGGGGCTCGCCCTGGCCTGGTCCCTCAAACAGAATGAATTCGATGCCCTGGCTGGTAAAGGTCCCAGCCATTTCGATGAATTCTTCTTTAAAAGAGTCAAAGCCCCCGTGGACCAGCATGGTGTCGCGCTTTGTACCTGTCGCTGGAAAGATCAAAGCGGGAAGGCTGCCGCCTTCATAGGGAACGTCAACGCGCTCCATCGGGATCGCATCTATGTGTTCCTGGAAGAGCTCCTTAAAGCGGCTGTAAGCAATGAGCTTATCTGGATCATCTGGCGCAATGAAAAATTCAGCGGCGCGGTAGAAGAAGGCGGCGTTGAGGGAGCGCCCTTCGGCCTCTGCGGTGCGGCCTGCCTCGAGCAGGACGGACTTCCATGTTTCAAGGCCGGTGATTTTTTCTGCAACCCGGCGCACCTCTGCTTCGTCCCAATAGCCAAGCCAGCGGTTGAGCTGAAAGTTGAAATTGTCGTCCTCATGGAATCGGCGATATCCGACGGGAAATGCAAAAGGGCTGGTCATTTGGGGTTCCTCGCAGTGGCGGGCGCCTTGAGCCCTGCTATCAAGAAGGTTTTCAGGCTTGTCTGGATGCGGTCGGGGCTCGGGTCTACGCCCAGGGCTGACCGCCTCGTTGGGTCGCTTAACGCGTGGGCAATTGCCCCAATGGCGAAGTCTAATCGCAGCACAAGCTCCAGGCGGTCTAGGTGCGGCAGGGCTTTTTCGAAGGCAGTGAGAAAGGCTTCTGAATAGGCGGTGAGGTCGCCGCCGAAGATGTTTCTAATCGCCTCTGTGGGTTCCACGACCGTGCGGGCAAACAGTCTGCCAAAGGCCTGGGCATTGGGGTCGGGTCTCGACATCAGTTCCAGGAGCGGCGTCATAAAGGCGTCTAGAAGGTCTTCAGCGTCAGGTGTTTGGCCGTCTGCCTGCAAACCGTCCAGCAATTCAAGACGTGCGGCGGCCAATGGTTTCAGGCGACGCGCAAACATTTCTTGAACAAGGCCGGCCTTCCCATCGAAATGGAAATTTACTGCGGCGACATTTGCGCCTGCCGCATCGGTGATCGCCCGAATGGAGGTTCCGTCAATCCCGTGCTTTGCACAGAGACGCTCGGCAGCGTCGAGCAAGCGTTCTTTTGTTGTTTTGGTCATGAGACAGGTTTAGTTCAAACGATTGTTTGAGTCAAACGTTTGTTTGAATTTTGCCCAAAAGAGTGGCCTTTGGTGATTTTGGTGATTGGCCATTCCGCGGGGAGGGTTAGCGTTCGGTGAGTTTGAACTCGATGCGACGGTTGCGGCGGTTCACTGTTTCGCCGCTGCCGTCCACCAGCGGATGGAACTCGGCAAACCCCGCAGAGGAGAGGCGTCGTTCGCTGACGCCCCCATCAATCAGATATTGCACAACCGACAGCGCGCGCGCATTGGCGAGGTGCCAGTTTGAGGGAAACTCCGACGTTCGAATGGGGGTCGCATCGGTGTGACCGTCGACGCGCAGGATCCAATTGATGTCACCGGGGATCTCTGCCGTGATTTCTCGAATGGCGACGGCAATTTTGCGCAGTTCCCGTTGGCCTGCCGGGCTGATCTCGGCAGAACCAGAGGCAAAGAAAATCTCTGATTGCAGGACGAAACGGTCGCCTACGACCTCAATGTCATCGCGATTGCCAAGTGCTTCTTTCAGGCGGGCAAAGAAGTCAGAGCGGTAGCGGGCAAGCTCCTGGACTTTTTGAGCCAGAGCAGAGTTGAGGCGGCGTCCAAGGTCTGCAATTTGGGCATCAGACTCCCGATCCTTGGCTTCTGCGGCCTCAAGAGCCTGTTCCAGTGCGGCCAGCTGGCGTCTGAGTGCCGCCAGTTGCTGGTTCACCAGTTCCACCTGGGCCAGTGCCTGGGCGCTGATGCGGCGTTCATCATCCAGCTCTGAGAGCAGGGCAGCTTCGCGATCGCCGGAGCCCGCGCCCTCGGCGAGCATTGCAGCAAGACGGGATTGTTCGTCTTGCGCGCTTGAGAGGGCCGTTGAAAGTGATGCAACTGTCGATTGCAGGTCCGCGTTTTCCAGCTGGGCGAGGGCAAGCAGGTCTGCCAGCTCAGATACCTGGTTGCGGAGCCTGTCCAAGGCACTGTCTTTGCCCGTGATCGACTGAGCCAGGAAGAACTGGGTCAGCATGAAGATGGACAGGAGAAAGACCAGCACCAGCAGCAGCGTGGCCATAGCGTCAACAAAGCCAGGCCAATAGTCGGCGTTGGGGGTGCGGCTTCTGATGCGGTGGGATATCGCCATGATATATCTACCGGGGTTAGCGGCCCTCTTGCTCCAGAGCCCGGGTGAGGCGCTCCAATATGGGCTGCAGGGCTTCCTGGTTGCGGGCAAGACCGTTGACCAGATGTTGCTCGGCGCGCATTTGCTCGGTGAGGGCTGCAACCTGACTTGTCAGTGCCATCAGTGATTGGCTTGGATCTGCCATAGGAGCGCTGTCGCCATTGGTGCCGACAATATCGGTCACCGTCGAAAGCCATTCTTCCAGTTCATTGTAGAAGCGGTTCTGCGCCTGACCCGCCTGCAGGTCGAGAAAGCCCAGGATCAGGGAACCCGCCAGGCCAAACAGTGAGGAGGAGAACGCAGTGCCCATGCCACGCAGTGGTTCTTGCAGGCCTTCACGCAAGGTGCTGAAGACCGAGAGGCTGTCGGTGGAATCTACATCAAGACTATCGAGCGTTCCGGCGATTGAGGAAACGGTGGCGAGCAGGCCCCAGAAGGTGCCAAGCAGACCCAGAAAAATCAGAAGGC
>JAJFGY010000132.1 GCA_021775935.1 Alphaproteobacteria bacterium | reverse complement strand
ATGGAAAACGCTCTCCTGATCGGGATGACCCGACAGATGGCGCTCCGCCGAGAGATGTCGATCATCGCGAACAACCTCGCGAACATCAACACGAACGGCTTCAAGGCTGAGCAGCCAATATTTGAAGAATATCTGTCCAGGCACGCCTCTGAGGACAGCCCGGATGATACAATTTCATTTGTTCAAGACTTCGGCATGCACCGCGACCTGCGCGAAGGCCGCATGGAAGTCACAGACAATCCTCTCGACATCGCAATTTCTGGCGAAGGCTACTTCAAAGTAGATACGCCTGATGGCACCCGCTTCACCCGTAACGGTGCCTTTGAACTCGACGCGCAAGGCCGCCTTGTAACCGGTGATGGCTTTCCTGTTCTTTCGGCTGCAGGAACTGGGTTCACATTCGGACCCGAGGACGGGCAGATCCTCATCTCCGGCGACGGCACGATCTCAACAAGCCAGGGCACTCAGGGTCGCTTGAGCCTTGTGACTTTCGAAGATGAACGCAAGCTCCAAAAGGCTGGTGGTACGCTTCTAAAGACAGATGAACCCGAGATCACCGTTGAAGACGTCTCGGTTCTGCAAGGAGCTGTCGAAAGCTCCAACGTTCAGCCCATTCTGGAAATGACTCACATGATTTCAGTCATGCAGGCCTATCAGAGCGCCAACAAGATCGTCGATAAGGCCGACGAACTTCAGCGTCAGGCAATCTCCACATTGGCCAAGGTCAACTAGTCACCACCGCCCACTACTTCGGGAAAGAAGTCGTTAGGCAATAGAAAGGATCAACCCCATGCAGTCGCTTAGCATCGCCGCCACAGGTATGATGGCCCAGCAGCTCAATGTCGAGGTGATCTCGAACAACGTCGCTAACATGAGCACGGCTGGCTTTAAACGCCAAAAAGCAACCTTCCAGGATCTGATGTATCAGGACCTGCGACGGGTTGGCTCCACATCGTCAGATTCAGGTACCATTGTGCCCGCAGGCGTTCAGGTCGGCATGGGGGTGCGCACTGCAGCCGTCACCCGTATCGCAGCGCAAGGCAATATGGACATCACCGAGAACGACTATGATCTTGCGATCCAGGGACGCGGCTATTTTCGAATTCAGATGCCAAGTGGCGACGATGCGTTCACACGCGCCGGCAATTTCAGCACAAGCGCCACAGGACAGCTGGTAACGGCAGACGGCTATACGGTTCAGCCGGGCATCACCATCCCGTCCAATGCAATTGACGTCTCGATCAACGCCCAGGGCCTTGTTCAAGCAACAATTCCAGGCCAGACCGATGCACAGACAGTAGGTCAGTTGGAGCTAGCCGCCTTCCAAAACCCGGCTGGACTTGATCCTCTTGGCGACAATCTCTTCATGGAGTCTGCCGCCAGCGGAACACCAACCACCGGCAATCCTGCCTCTGATGGTTTCGGTTCCCTTCTCCAGGGCTACCTCGAAACCTCAAACGTCAATGCTGTCAGCGAGATCACCAATCTGATCACCGCACAGCGCGCCTATGAGATGAACGCGAAGATGATCACAGCAACAGACGAAATGTTGTCTGTGACGTCAAACCTCCGCTAATCACGAAAGTTCAAAGCAGGTTCATCATGACCAGGTTTTCCCTTTCTCAAAGCTGGACTCTCTTCAATGCCCTGGTTGCGTTGTGGATCCTCTTTTCTCTCACCCAAGTCGAGGCGGCCGTTCTACGGTCCCACGTGTCTGTCACAGGCGACACCGTGACCCTCGGCGACTTATTCGACGATGCGGGAATGGCTCGCGATATTATTATCGCAGAAGCTCCCCGGCCCGGCGCACCTACCGCGATATCTGTCTCTCGCATTTCCCAGGTGGCGCGTCGGAACGGCATAGCTTGGCGCAATACCCAGGGCCTGACCCGCATCGTCGTTTCGAGATCTGGCATTCCATTGGCCCCCGAACTCACCAGAACAGCCCTTGCCGATGCCATTGCTGAACAGTCTCCCAATGTCGCGGCCAAAGGACTGATCGAGATTGTGTTGGCGACAGGTGTTGAAAACTTGATGGTCACCGAAGAAGAGACACCCTCTATTTCGGTTGAGCACCTAAACTTCGACCAGCGCAGTGGCCGCTTTCGCGCTATTGTTCGCGTACCTGCCAATGCAGAAGCCGCACCCCGTTTCCGGGTGAGCGGACGAGCCTATCCAGCACTCGACATTCCAGTCCTGACCCATCGCATGAGCCCGGGTGACAAAATCACTGAAGCAGATGTGGATTGGGTTCGTGTGCCAGCTACCCGCGTCTCCCAGAACATCATCGATGACACCGCCAACCTGATTGGTTTCACGCCGCGCAGAAGCCTGCGTCCTGGAGAACCTGTCCGCAATAGCGATGTTGAGCCGCCGCGCATGGTCGAAAAAGGGTCCATTGTCTCTGTCACCTATGTGCTTGCAAACATGAGCCTCTCAACAAGAGGGCGAGCTCTTGAGGATGGTGCCATGGGTGAGGTGATCAAAATCGTCAATCCCCGCTCTCATCGGACTATTGAAGTTGAAGTGACCGGCATAAACAAAGCAGTTGTGGCCCCCGCAGGTCCGCTGCGCGTCAGCTCAATCAATTGATCAAACCACAGGAAACCTGATGCAAATGACCTATTCTCTCAAAAAATTCCTGTTGAAAAGCGCAAGCCTCACGTTGCTTGGCCTTGCACTGACGGGATGCGCAGTCGCAGACAGGCTCGCTAATGTCGGCGCGCCACCTGCACTCTCATCCATCTCCAACCCGACAGCTCAGCCTGGCTACCATCCTGTCTCGCTGCCGATGCCGACACCCGAGCGTGTCTCCTATCAACCAAACTCCCTTTGGAGATCTGGAGCCAGGGCATTTTTCAAGGACCAAAGAGCCTCCCGGATTGGCGACATTTTGACAGTCCGCATCAACATTGCAGACGAGGCCTCTGTCGACAACGAGACGAGCCGTACGCGCACAAACAGCGAAGAAGCAGGCCTCGACAGTTTCCTGGGGTATGAAGCCGCACTTGGGTCCGTTTTGCCCGAAGCAGTTGTTGCTGGGTCCCTTGCAGACCTGGACAGCGCAAGCTCCAGCGTTGGCACTGGCAAGGTAGATCGCAAGGAAGAAATTGATCTGACAGTTGCCGCCGTCGTCACACAGCTCCTGCCGAACGGCAATATGGTGATCGAAGGACGCCAGGAAGTTCGGGTCAATTTTGAAGTGCGCGAGCTGCTGGTTTCCGGCGTTATCCGCCCAGAAGACATCACGGCGTCAAACACAGTTGCCCATACTCAAATAGCCGAAGCCAGAATTTCCTACGGCGGTCGCGGCCAGATCACTGACGTACAGCAGCCTCGGTATGGACAGCAGGTCTTCGACGTCTTGATGCCTTTCTAAGAAACACAAACACACCAACAAAAAAGGCGGGCTTTGCAGAGCCCGCCTTTTCTTTGTCCAATGATTAGCTGTCAGTCGTCGCGATAGACTTTCTCACGACGTTCATGACGCTCCTGAGCTTCAATCGTCAGTGTTGCAATGGGCCTCGCGTCGAGACGTTTCAAACTGATGGGCTCACCAGAATCTTCGCAATACCCATAAGTTCCATCTTCGATGCGCAAAATCGCCTGGTCGATTTTCGAGACCAGTTTCCGCTGACGGTCCCGGGTCCGCAACTCCAATGCGCGTTCGGTTTCATTTGACGCTCTGTCGGCGACATCAGGATGGTGCCCAGACTCATCCTGCAAATGTTGGAGCGTCTCTTTATTCTCACGAAGAATATCTTCTCTCCACGCTTCGAGTTTGCGTTTGAAATATTCCTTCTGCCTTTTATTCATAAAAGGCTCGTCATCGCTTGGCATGTAGTCTTTAGGTAAGCGAACAGCCATCCTTACTCTCTCTCCCTTTAGCGCCGAAGCGGGGGCGGACCGGATACGAGACCGGCCGGACCCCAATTCATGGTCATCACAACATCCAAACAACGAGCAACCGTGAGCTGAGCCTAACAACTCCCAGCATCACCTCACTCAAGGCGCGGCGGGAGTATATGTAGGAGGCCCCGCTCGCACAACCAAGGGGTCTGACTTGATCTGTGAAATATGCGTGAAATCAAGAGCTTGAGCGGAAAACTGCCAATCAGCGAGCGGTTTTTCAGGCAAAATTAGGGTGAGATGCGGTCCTGAAAGAACCCGTGATGGGGTCTTGAGAGAATCCCAGATAGAATCAAAGCGTCAGCGCGTCTTGCCGTATTTGGCGAGTTCCACCTGGGCTCTAAGATCTATGTGATCAAGGACATGAGTAAGCTCGGGGTCTTCAATCTCAGACCGCTCGTTAGCCACGTGAGAAAGCAGCTCCGTGAGCTTGCTGATCGGGACCTCCCCGGCTAACAGGCCCAGCTTGATATCATCCAAGACATCCAGCGTTTCTGAGGCATTGTCGATGGCGCGCCGCCGACCCATTAAGGGATCATCAGGTGCATCAGCCCCCTGCACAGCCAAAAGAGCATCAATAGAGGTCAGCGACGACACACCGCTGGCGGCACCGGTAGATTGTGTATCGGCCGAACTGAATGCGGGCGCAAACACGGCTCCGGCGGAACCGGCACCGCTCTTTTTCGCTGGTCCCTTGGCAGGAGCCGTCCGCTGCGATGATACGATCTTCATACTCATCTCCATTCACAACGCCCGAAATGCATCACCAGATGCCGGGGCTGCAACTGTCTGACCACCAGCATGCAACCCTGCTGCTTAATAGGCCGTTAAGCATAATACACCCGGCAAACTCTGCCCTGTCGAACGGACAAAGCGCCGGTTTTTGCCGACATCAACTAACCTTCCGACCTATCGCCCTGAGCTTTATTTCTTTTTATTTCAAAGACTTAGGAGACGGAAACGTCACAAGCCGACTTGGCACGTTGTTCGCTAGGGACTACCCAATGTCATAGGCACCCGTGCGCCCAAATAGCGAGTCAAAGGTCAAACCGCATGCATTCGTTCTGCAATTGGATTTCTGAGAAACGGTCAAACATTCTTGGCCTGACAGCCGCTCTTGTGGTCGCTTTAACAGCCCT
>JAJFGY010000131.1 GCA_021775935.1 Alphaproteobacteria bacterium | reverse complement strand
TTGAGATGAAGCTCGGCCAGACCTAGTGCGGCCGCCTCTAAATGCTTATCTTGAGCCCATCATGTCAGATTCGGACCCATTTGATCTGGGAGATATCCCGGAAGAGGAGACGGCCCGCTCATTGAGCGCCCAGGCCATGGGAGGCATGCGTCCGCCTTATCTCCGCGGCCTGAATGAAGCGCAGCAGGAAGCCATTGAGGCTCTAGACGGTCCGGTCCTTGTGCTTGCAGGTGCAGGCACCGGCAAGACCCGTGTGCTCACCACCCGTCTCGCCCATGCCCTCTCCACAAAGAAAGCCTGGCCGGGACAGATCCTTGCTGTGACCTTCACCAATAAAGCGGCCAAGGAGATGCAACACCGCATTGGCGCACTCATCGGCGGCGTTGTGGAAGGCATGCCCTGGCTTGGGACGTTCCACTCTATCGGCGCAAAAGTCTTGCGACGACATGCCGAACTTGTGGGACTGCGCTCAGACTTCACCATCCTCGATATGGATGACCAAAACCGCCTCCTAAAACAGCTCATCAAAGCAGAAGGCATTGACGAGAAGCGCTGGCCCGCCCGCCAGCTTGCCTCCCACATTGATGGCTGGAAAAACCGTGGTCTGACGCCAGACAAGGTTCCCGCCGGTGACGCCGAACATTTTGGCAATGGCAAAGGTGCAAGTCTCTATGCCGCCTATCAGGAACGTCTCAAAATTCTGAATGCGGCGGATTTTGGCGATCTGCTACTGGAATGCCTACGCCTCTTCCAGGAAAACCCGGAAGTGCTGGCCGAGTATCAGGAGCGCTTCAAATACATGCTGGTGGACGAGTATCAGGACACCAACGTAGCGCAATATTTATGGCTCCGGCTGCTGGCTCAGAAGCACAAGAACATCTGCTGTGTCGGCGATGATGATCAGTCCATCTATGGTTGGCGCGGCGCAGAGGTCGACAATATTCTGCGGTTTGAAAAAGACTTCCCTGGCGCAAAAGTCGTGCGCCTCGAGCAGAATTACCGTTCGACACCTCATATTCTAGGCGCCGCTTCTGGTCTGATCACAGCGAATGAAAGCAGGCTTGGAAAGACCCTTTGGACCGAGATGAATGAGGGCGAAAAAGTCACCCTTCGCGGTCTTTGGGATGGCGAAGAAGAAGCCCGAGTGATCGGTGAAGATATTGAACAGTTGCAGCGTGACGGCAACCTTCTGCGTGAAACAGCCATCCTTGTGCGGGCTTCCTTCCAGATGCGGGAGTTTGAAGACCGGTTTATCAACCTGGGTCTTCCCTACCGGGTCGTTGGCGGTCCTCGCTTCTATGAGCGCATGGAAGTGCGTGACGCCAACGCCTATCTTCGGCTGGTTGCTCAGCCCGACGATGATCTCGCCTTCGAACGCATTATGAACAAGCCAAAGCGAGGGCTGGGCGACAAGGCCCTGCAGACACTTCACTTGCTCGCCCGACAGCAGGGCATCTCCCTCACAAGGGCAGCCCGCCTGATCACGGAGACAGAAGAACTTCGTCAGCCTGCCCGCCGCAATCTCAAAGCCTTCATCGAAATGGTGGATCGCTGGCGCGCCCTTGTGCCGGGCATGGGCCATATTGAACTGGCAGAGACCATCCTTGATGAGAGCGGCTACACAGAGATGTGGCAGAATGACCGCTCCGCTGACGCCCCAGGCCGTCTTGACAACCTGAAAGAACTTGTCCGCTCCATGGAGCATTTCGACAATCTCGCAGGCTATCTGGAACACATTTCTCTCGTTATGGAGATCGAACAGGCCGACACCGCCGACAAGGTCAATCTGATGACCCTGCACTCGGCCAAAGGCCTGGAGTTTGACACGGTCTTTTTGCCAGGCTGGGAGGAAGGCCTCTTCCCTCACCAACGATCATTAGACGAGACAGGCCTGGCGGGTCTGGAAGAAGAACGCCGCCTTGCCTATGTCGGCATCACCCGTGCAAAGAAGAGCGCGCGGATTTCCTTCGCCTCCAACCGACGAATTCACAACCTCTGGCAGTCTTCCCTCCCGTCCCGTTTTGTCGATGAACTGCCCAAAGACCATGTGGACGTGGTTGAAGGGGACACGAACTTTGGCGGCTATGGCGCGTTTTCCCAAAGTCGCTTTGATCATGAATTTTCGCAGAGCAATTATGGTGGGCCAGGATGGCAACGCGCCCAGGCCAATGCCCGTACAGGTGCCATGAAAACCCGCGCACCGGACCTGGAAGGCCATGCAGAACTTGTCGCGACATCAGATCCTGCAGCCTCAAGCTACAATGTCGGCGAACGCATCTTTCACCAGAAATTCGGGTACGGAAACGTGTCTGAAATTGATGGCAATAAACTCACAGTCGACTTCGAGCATTCAGGCCGCAAGAAAGTTATCGACACGTTTGTGGAACGTCATGCCTGACACAATAGAAGTCAGGAAACCATTATGACCTCGCCCTCCGCCAAAGTCTGGAAAGCTTCGTTCATCACCGAGAAGGCGCATGCTGATGCGTTTGCAACCTGCCTCCAGGATGCCTTCTATCCAGATGCCCAGGCCGTTGCGACAGCCGAGACGAAGCCCATACGGAGGACGGAGCCCAATGGAGACATCCTCTGGGCCGTAGAAGCCTATTACGAGATTGAACCTGAGGAAGAGCGAATTGCGCAGGCCATTTCCTCACTCGCTGAAGACGTCGGCGTCCTCCTGCCGGAAATAATCGTAGAAGCGCTGCCTGACATTAACTGGGTGGCCAAATCTCTCGAAGGCCTGCCACCCATAGAGACCGAACGCTTTTTTGTGCATGGCGCTCACGACACTGACAAGCTGCCGGCTGCGCGCATCTCACTCCTGGTGGATGCCGGAGAGGCATTTGGCACCGGGCATCATGGCACGACACTTGGGTGTTTGCGGTTCATCGAGCAGGAGTGCAAACGTCGAACACCCATGAAAGCACTTGATCTTGGGTGTGGCACGGGGCTCCTGGCTATTGCAGCCGCAAAACTAACCGGGCGGCCTGTCGTGGCGAGCGACATAGACCCCATTGCAACCCGCGTCGCCCGCGACAATGCCCGAGCAAACAAGGTTCACCCCCTCATCAAAACCATCACGGCCAAGGGGTTTGATCACCCCGAACTCAAATCGCGGGGGCCGTATGATCTCATTATCGCAAACATTCTAGCAAAGCCCCTCGCCCAGCTGGCACCAGATATTGAAGGCCAGTTGGCCCGCAATGGCGCCCTCATTCTCTCCGGCATCCTGCATGAGCAAGAACAGATGGTCCTGTCAGCCTACAGATCTCAAGGGCTCACGCTCACAGACAGGGTGCGGATTGATGAATGGGTCACCCTGCGCCTTCACGGATGACACAGCTTTGATCTCACAAGGTCTATCAAGCTCGACGACAGCTTGGTAAGATTACCCCATGTTTCAGACCTATGACGACGTCGCCGACCCAACCTTGGGTGCGGCCCGAGCGGAGAAACTCCGCACAGAGCTCAAGGCCCGTGGCCTTGATGGGTTCATCATTCCCCGTGCCGACGAGCATCAGGGCGAGTACGTTCCACCCCACGCCGAACGGTTGCGTTGGCTCACAGGTTTTTCGGGCTCTGCGGGGCTTGCAATCGTGCTCCAGGACAAAGCAGCAATTTTCATTGATGGCCGGTACACATTACAGGTCCGCTACCAGAGCGACATTGACGTTTTCGAGCCTCAATCAATCATGAGCATCTCCCCCGCACAGTGGGTGGAAGAAAACCTCAAAGCCGGGGCCAAATTGGCCTACGACCCATGGCTGCACACAGTGGACGCCATAGAGCGCCTGCAGACGGCGGCGGACAAAGCCAACGCGGAGCTCATTGCGGTAGAAACCAATCTGATTGATGTCATTTGGGAGGATCAACCCGGAAAACCGAAAGCTGCGATCCAACCACATGATCTGGCCTTTGCAGGCACACCTGCAGCGGAGAAACTCC
The DNA here is from genome assembly GCA_021775935.1 of Alphaproteobacteria bacterium. Lineage (GTDB taxonomy): Bacteria > Pseudomonadota > Alphaproteobacteria > Parvibaculales > Parvibaculaceae > Mf105b01. The sequence continues at coordinate 3,097 of JAJFGY010000131.1, read as the reverse complement.
AGACGATCACAAACGAGCTGCAAATGTCCGACGCAGATGCAGCGGTCGTCACCATGCCGGACAGTATTGCCTGGCTCTTTAATATTCGCGGCGGTGACGTTGCTCATTCACCGCTCCCGCTTTCATTTGCAATTGTCTACGAAGAGGGTCACGCGGAACTCTTTGTTCATGATGAAAAAATCCCCACCGAAACACGGGCGCACCTTGGGAATGTCGTTACGCTGCTGGCACCTGAAGACCTGGGCCCAACCCTCGACAAGCTTGGCACGTGGGGTCGCGAAGTACGCATTGACCCTTCGACCTGCGCCGATTGGATAGGAACACGCCTCACAAAATCGGGCGCAACAATCAAGCGTGGCGTTGACCTTTGCGAGCTTCCTAAGGCGCGTAAAAACGACACCGAAGTTGCAGGCACAAAAGCCGCCCACATACGCGACGGTCAGGCACTAAGCCGGTTTCTTGCCTGGCTCAGCCGGGAGACGCCCAGCGGAAAAGTGACGGAGATTTCTGCCTCAAAGCAACTGGAACAGTTCCGGCAGGAGACGGGCGAGCTGAAAGAAGTGAGCTTTGATACAATCTCTGGCGCGGGCCCCAATGGCGCCATCGTTCACTATCGGGTCACCACAGACACTGACCGGACCCTGGGTCAAGGGGAGCTCTACCTCGTTGACTCTGGCGCACAATATCTGGACGGCACGACCGACGTCACTCGGACAGTCGCCATCGGCACTCCGACCCCGGAGATGAAAGACAGGTTTACCCGCGTGCTCAAAGGCCACATTGGTCTCGCGGCTGCCCGCTTTCCCACCGGAACATCCGGCGCACAGCTCGATGCCCTGGCGCGTATGGGACTTTGGCAGGCAGGTCTCGATTTTGATCATGGCACGGGCCACGGTGTCGGATCCTATCTCTCGGTACATGAAGGACCGCAGCGCATTTCAAAAGCGGGACACGTGCCTTTGGACCCCGGCATGATCGTCTCGAACGAGCCCGGCTACTACAAGGCTGATGCCTTTGGCATCCGCATCGAAAACCTTTTGGTTGTCACAGCCCCGGCCCCCATTGAAGGCGGTGAGCGCGACATGATGGGCTTTGATACCGTCACCCTCGCCCCCATTGATCTGGCACTCGTCGAAGTCGGCCTTCTGACGGATGACGAAAAGGCGTGGCTCAACAGCTACCACATCGATGTCAGAGAGAAAGTCAGTCCCGCGCTCAATGCAGAAGAAAATGTCTGGCTCGAGGCTGCGACCCGCGCAATCTAAAACATTGCCGGGCGAATTGGACTAGGTCTTATCGTCCCAAAATGTGGCTAATCAAACACTAGGCATCTGCGACAAGCACCAACCATTCATCCTCGGTGAGTGTTTCGATGCCAAGCTCTTCTGCTTTCTTGAGCTTCGACCCGGCACCTGGCCCCGCCACCAAAAGATCGGTCTTCTTGGAGACGGACCCTGACACTTTTGCGCCCAACCCTTCGGCCCGTGCCTTGGCTTCCGAGCGCGTCATCTTCTCCAGCGAGCCAGTAAAGACGACCGTCTTACCGGCTACAGGTGAGCCCGTATCCTGCGCTTCCAAGGGCGATGGATCGAGACCAGCATCCTTCAAGGCGTTGATTGCATCAACATTATGCTCTTCCTGGAAGAAACCCATCAAAGCATCCGCAACGGTTTCGCCAATGCCATCGATTGCAATCAGGTCTTGATAGGCTTCGGTATCCGCGCCCGTCATAGACGTCATTGTCTCAAGAAACGCATCCAGATTGTGATAGGTCCGCGCGAGCACCCGGGCCGTCGTCTCACCAATATGGCGAATACCAAGGCCAAACAACAGCCGGTCAAAATCCACGGTGCGGCGCTCATTAATCGCGGCAAACAGGTTTTTGACCGATGTGGCCCCCCACCCCTCACGATCTTTGAGCTTCTTAAACTCTGCGCCATCCCGGACTTCCAAAGTAAAAATATCAGCCGGGCTTTTGATCAATCCATCGTTGTAAAAGGCTTCTATCTGCTTGTTGCCAAGACCATCTATGTCCAGAGCGTTTCGTGAGACAAAGTGCTTCAGGCGCTCAATGCCTTGAGCCGGGCAGATGAGGCCGCCGGTACATCGGCGCACAACATCTTCTTTCCCCGTCTTCTCATTCAGCTCTCGAACCGCATGGCTGCCACACTCAGGACAGACGGTTGGATAGTTGAAGGCTTTCGCCCCTTTCGGGCGTTTCTCCAGAATAACGCTCACAACTTGAGGGATCACATCTCCTGCCCGCTGAACGATGACCGTATCGCCGATCCGTACGTCTTTTCGGGCAAGTTCTTCTTCATTGTGAAGTGTCGCATTTGAAACAACGACGCCACCGACGGTGACCGGCTGCAACCGGGCGACCGGGGTAAGCGACCCGGTCCGTCCAACCTGAATATCTATGCCCTCAAGGATCGTGGACGCCTGTTCCGCCGGAAACTTGTGGGCAATGGCCCATCGTGGACTTCGCGATACGAATCCCAGTCGTTCCTGCCAGTCCAGGCGATCAACCTTATAAACAACGCCGTCAATGTCGTACCCAAGCGTCGCCCGTTGGGCTTCGATAGACCGATATATTGCAAGCAGGTCGTCGACGCTCGTGCATCGCGCCATGAGCGGATTGGTCGCAAAACCCCATGCTTTGAAAGCAGAAACCACCTGATATTGCGTGTCAGACGGGAGTGCGCTTGCTGCTCCCCAGGCATAGGCGAAAAAGCGCAGCGGCCGTGCCGCCGTAATCCGCGAATCCAACTGTCGAAGCGATCCAGCTGCTGCATTGCGCGGGTTTGCAAACGGTTCCTTGCCCGCTTCCACCTGTCGTTCATTCAGCCGAGTGAAGTCGGCATGGCTCATGTAAACTTCACCACGCACTTCAATCACATCTGGAACATCTTTCCCGTCAATTGTGAGCGGAATGTCCTTGATGGTGCGTACATTGGCCGTGATGTCTTCGCCAACCCGACCATCACCCCGCGTCGCAGCTTGAACGAGTTCGCCTTTCTCGTATCGAATGGCGGCAGAAAGACCGTCAATCTTAGGTTCTGCGGTTACCGCCAGCTCTTCTTCTATATTGAGGAAC
>JAJFGY010000014.1 GCA_021775935.1 Alphaproteobacteria bacterium | reverse complement strand
GGCTTCCATGCCTTCAGCCCCTTCTGCGGCATCGTACGTGATGTCGAGGGTCACAGCGCGGAAGTTATTGTCTGGAATGTCGCCAATGGTCCGGATTTTTTCCAGGTCGCCATTGGTGAGAATAGGCTGACGCACTTCCAGGCGCTTTTGATCGCCTGCAGAGTGTGGCTCAAGCAGGTTGGGGCGTGGGCCAATGAGGGAGACAAGGGACATCACCGTCTCTTCCCGAATAGGGTCGATGGGCGGGTTTGTTACCTGGGCAAAAAGCTGCTGGAAGTAGTTGTAGAGCGGCTTGGAATGACCTGATAGCGCTGCGATGGGCGTGTCTGTTCCCATAGAGCCTATGGCTTCCTGACCGGTTTCCGCCATTGGCGCCATCAGGAGGCTGAGATCTTCCTGAGTGTAGCCAAAGGCTTGCTGGCAATCGAGTAGCTCTGCATGAATGCGGGGTGTCACAGGGTTCTCTGGATCAGGCAGGTCTTCGAGTACGAGCTGACCTCGATCCAACCATTCCTGATAAGGATGGGAGGCAGCGAGAGTGGTTTTTAGCTCGTCGTCGCCGATGATCCGACCTTCTTCAAGATCGATGAGCAACATCTTGCCCGGCTGCAGGCGCCATTTTTGCGTGACCTTGCTTTCTTCAGGTGGCAGGACGCCCATTTCTGACGCCATCATGACATCGCCATCGTCGGTCACATAGTAACGCGCCGGACGCAGGCCGTTTCTGTCAAGCGTCGCGCCGATCTGGCGACCGTCGGTGAAGGCAACCGCTGCAGGGCCGTCCCATGGCTCCATGAGAGCTGCGTGATATTCGTAAAATGCTCGACGATCCGCGCTCATGAGTGGATTGCCCGCCCAGGCTTCTGGAACAAGCATCATCATGGCATGGGAAAGCGAGTAGCCACCGGCGACCAAAAGCTCAAGGGCATTGTCGAAAGCGGCTGTATCGGATTGTCCCTCTGGGATGACCGGATAAAGCTTTTTGAGATCATCGCCCAGAATGTCTGAGGCCATGGACCCCTGGCGCGCGAACATCCAATTTTCATTGCCGCGCTTGGTGTTAATTTCGCCATTGTGACAAATCAGACGGAAGGGGTGCGCAAGGCTCCAGGTTGGAAATGTGTTTGTCGAAAAGCGTTGGTGCACAAGCGCCAGGGCTGACACCATCTCTTCGTCCTGAAGGTCTTTGTAATATTGCCCTACCTGAACGGCGAGCAGCATGCCCTTATAATTCAGGGTGCGGGACGAGAAGGATGGCACATAAAAGAAGCTTGCTGCTGCATCATCACCCATGGCCTCTACGCCGAGCTCAACCCGCTTGCGGATAACATAGAGTTTTCTCTCAAACGCATCCTGGTCGGCCGTTGCACCGCCTCGTGCGACGAATACCTGGCGATGGGTCGGCTCTGTTGGGAGCACTGAATAGCCCAGATCGGAATTGTCGACAGGAACATCGCGCCAACCCAAAAGCGTCTGGCCTTCCGCTGCGATCATGTCTTCGACGAGAGCTTCGATCTTTGCGCGTGCTGCATCTTCTTTTGGCAGGAAGAAGACACCAACGCCGTAGGCTCCTTCTTCAGGCAGCTCTATTTTTTCAACTCCCGCAACCTTGCGCATGAACGCATCTGGCATCTGGATTAGGATACCTGCGCCGTCGCCTGCCTTTGGGTCAGCGCCGACAGCACCGCGATGCTCCAGGTTTTCCAGGATCTTAAGACCGTTCACAATCATGTCGTGGCTTTTGCGATTGTGGATGTTCGCCACGAAACCGATGCCGCATGCATCGTGCTCATTGCTCGGGTCATAGAGACCTTGCGCAGCTGGAAGACCTGCGGGGCGGGCTGTCTTTGCCCGCTCACCTGCTAGAGCTTCTGGAGCTGAACCTGTGCTTTTATGGTTCTTTGTCATACGCTTTGTCATCCCAAACTAAATTCTTCTGCCGAGCTTACTCGTCGGTCCGTGGAGCCGACGGGCATGATCTTGATCCGTTGCTGTGCATTACCGCTCTACGCGTGCGGTCAGTTCAGCCAGTTTGCCGCTAAACGGCGTACATCCCGCGAAAAACGCGCGACAGCGGGTTGGATCACAACGCTCTGCCACGTGTCCGGTGCAGTGCCGCCATCGTGGCGGGCCTTTCTGCTGGACGCCCTTTACTTAAGTGCGCCTGGGCCAGGCGCTTTTCCAACTGCGCGCCGCCGCTTGACTGTGCGCTTGGAAGCCCCGTCCGCAGGTCCGGAGCGGAGGGGATATTGCCAGATAAGGGGGGGGTGGATCAAGGGAGTAAGACAGTCTTGCTGACCTATAAAAACGCATATGTTTTCAATGACTTAGCGGAAATTGCCTTCTCGATTAACAAATAATCAATCATGCCGCGTGATCACCGGCGCTCAAATGGCTGTGAGAGGCACCTTTTCGACTCCTCAAACCGATTCCAATGGCGTCATGCTTCAATCCTTCGTTAACCATAAGGAACATGACTATGAAATGCTCACGGAGCTTACTTGTTCTCGCCATGGCGGTTTGTAGTGTTGCGGGAACTGCGGCGTTTGCCGAAACGGTGTTGGAGGCGGCCATTGGAAATACGGTCTCAATGACGAATGAAGGCGTTGAGACCCGCTACTATTTCAATGAGAACGGTTCGGTATCTCAGGCGAACTCAACGGGAGCCTCTGATGTCGGGACCTGGGAAGCAAAAGACGGAACCTTGTGCATGGCCTGGGCCTCCGCCGATGAACCGGCTTGTTTGCCGCTGAGCGACCAGCAGGCGGCTATAGGTGACACGGTGAAAGTTGCGAGCCCCGACGGCACATCAACTGACCTGACAATCCTGGCCGGTAAAGTGCCGTTTTGATCAGGTTTCCAGCGGGTTTTTTGATCACAAGAAGGTGAGTGAGACCGTGACTGGAGACGCGCATTCGTGATTTCCACTTGAGGGTCTTCGTGCCCATTCTCTTAGCCACAAGGCCGAGCCGACATGATCTCGTCGGGCCGGGGGTTCATTTACCTGCAACCGAATAATTCATTTGGAGAAAATTCATGAAAAAGTCCGCTACATCAGCCCTCGTTCTAGCCGGTGCCATGAGCGCCGCTCTTACACTGGCAACAGCACCTGTTTCTGCTGCAACACCAGCAGGCATGGAAAAATGCTACGGCGTCTCCCTTGCCGGTGCAAATGACTGCGCAGCAGGCCCTGGTACATCATGTGCTGGTACCTCAACGATTGATTATCAAGGCAATGCCTGGAAGCTGGTTCCTGCTGGCACTTGCGCAAGCATCGATACGCCACACGGCAAAGGCAGCCTTGACGAAGTCGAGCGTCCGTAACGCGCTGGCTGGATGAAAGGAGCCGGGTGCCCCTCCCGGTAACGTCCCCAATGACCAATCGTCCAGCATATCAGCCTGACCCGATCCTGGCCCGCGCCGGGGTCGGGTTGAAGGCTGACCATTACGCAACGATCCTGGAGACCCAGCCCGATATTGGGTGGTTTGAGGTTCATCCTGAGAATTATATGGGGCTGGGCGGAAGCCCTCATGCCTATCTGAGCGCCATTCGCCAAAACTACCCTCTGTCACTTCACGGTGTGGGCATGTCGTTGGGTGGCGTTGATCCACTCAATCCCGACCATCTTCAACGTTTCAGAACCTTGGTAGATCGCTATCAGCCTGCGCTCGTTTCAGAACATCTGGCATGGGCGACGCATGCGGGTGATTTTCTGAATGATCTTCTTCCGTTGCCGCTCTCTCAAGAATCTCTTGATGTGATGTGCGAGCATGTCGATCAAATGCAGTCTGCCTTGAAACGGCAAGTCCTGGTCGAAAACCCTTCTACCTATTTGAGCTTTGAGGGGGAGGTGATGGAAGAGCCGGAATTTCTGGTTGCGCTGTCAGAGCGCACAGGATGCGGTCTTCTGCTTGACGTAAATAATGTGTTTGTCTCTGCCAGCAACCATGGGTTTGACGCGGGCTCCTATGTCGACGCAATCCCTGCGGACCTCATCGGAGAAGTTCACGTCGCCGGCCACGTGGTTGAAGAAATTAACGGGGCTCAGCTTCGGATTGATGATCACGGGTCTGCAGTTGTTGATGACGTCTGGGGCCTTTTTGAACGCTTGATACAGCGCGTGGGACCAAAGCCAACTCTGGTGGAATGGGACACGAATGTGCCGGCGTGGTCGGTGCTGAAGTCAGAAGCCGATAAGGCCGATCGACTGTTGCACCAGAGTGACCTCATCCTTGGAAGGAGACATGATGATGCTCTCCTTGCGTGAGTTTCAAAACTCGTTTGGCTTAGCGGTACGCGGGGCCTCACCTTCTCTGCATGATGTTCATGCAGCTGCACCCATCTCGCTTGAGCGACGTCTCGATGTCTATCGTAACAATGTTCACGCAAGCCTTATCGATGGTTTGGAG
>JAJFGY010000130.1 GCA_021775935.1 Alphaproteobacteria bacterium | reverse complement strand
CGTCATCTACGCCCATATTTTTTCTGGGAGTATGGACAAAGCGTCCCGCCTGGCAGAGTTCGCGACCAATCTTCAATTGGAATCCCAAAACTATCTCGGTGCAATCTACGCAAGCGTCCTCAAAGGTGTCGGTTACAACATCTCCGGAGACCTGGACGCGGCGCGAGGCACCTTTCTTTCGATTTCAAAGCTGGCAGAGGAAAATTTTCAGTCTGACTTTCCCATGCCGCATGCTTTTCTTGCAGAGATTGACTATGAGCGAAATGACCTTGAGGCGGCTGAAACACAGATTGGGCTCGCGGAAGGTACCCACAATCGTTCCTCTGCGATTGACGCGGTCATTGCTTTCTTCCTGACTAAAGCCCGGCTGGTCCGTGCGAGGTATGGCCCAACGGAGGCGCTCGAAGTTCTGGCAAAAGCCGAGATTGTCGGAAAGCAGGAAGGCCATAGACGTTTGCTGGTTCATGCGCTCGCCGAGCGTGTTGTGTGTCTGGCATCCCTCGGCAGGCGGGATGACGCGGCTGCCATTGTTGATGAGCTCGATCAGATCACGAAGGCAGATAAGGAGATTTCGCATCGCACCTGGCCGCGACTACGCAGTCAGTTTGTCAGGGCGAAAGCTCTGGTGCTCTGCCTGGAAGGCGATATCGAAGCGGCGAGAAGTCTGCTTGCCCCGTTTCTGGTGGAAGCGGAGGCGGCAGGTCGAGTGGGCGCGCTGATCAAGTTTCTTCTCTCGGATGCCCGTGCGTTGACGCTGGCTAACAAAGAAGACCGTGCTATTCGACAGTTAGCAAAAGCGATTTCACGGGCGGCTCCCGGTCGATATTTCCGGGTATTTCTGGATCAGCTCTGGGGCGCTGAAGACCTTGTGCGGGAGACAGTCAGACGGATCGATCAGGGGCGGATCAGGGGGATTTCGCCGGTGCCACAGGGCTATCTGTCAGACCTCGCTTCGCTCTTCGACCTGGAGCTAGATGCCCGTCGAGAAGCGGAGGTTTCAGCGCCGATAGAGCCACTGACCGCGCGGGAAAAGACGCTTCTTATCGCGCTCAAAGCGGGAAAAACCAACAAACAGATCGCTTATGAGACCGGGATTACTCAGAACACTGTGGCGTGGCACCTGAAGAACCTGTTTGCAAAGCTGAGCGTAAATAATCGCACTGCGGCGGCAAATGCGGCGCAGTTTCTGGATCTCGCAGACTAAAGCCCACCAATACTGGTGGGTTGGAAACCCCTAAAAGCCGTCAGCTTCCTCCCAGACGATTTTGGTCAACGGGAGGACATATTCATGGGTGCAGCCACAATGTCGGAATCGGGCGTGGTCCCGGCTCCAAAGCTGGAATACGCGTTCACTTGGGACGCTGTTGCAGCACCTGTTCACAATGTGGGCACGCAGATGGTCTGGAATGTTACCCAGATCGATATGAAAGGGCCGGGAATTGAGGGCAAGATTGTCGCTCCCGCAGGCGATTGGATCACCATTATGCCGAATGGAGTCTGGTACCTGGATGTCAGATTTTCTGTCGAACTGGACGATGGTGAACATGCCTACTGCCACTATAACGGTATTGGCGATCTGACTCCGGAACAGATCGCAACGATCGAAGCCGGTGGCACCATTCCCGGTAGTGAAATGTATTTCTTTTCCACACCCTATTTTCAGACGGATTCCAAAAAACACGCCTGGCTTGGCCGGCATGTTTTTCTGGGATGTATGCGGGAGTTCGGCAGCGGAAAAGTTCTCTATGACGTTTTCAAAGTGGGCTGAAGACATGACCGGGAGGAAGAGACATGAGTGACGCAACAGCAGAAGACGCCATTGTCGGTGATTGGGGTGGAGCAGATCCGTTTGCACCGAGCTTTCGGGATGATCCTTATCCAGCGCTGAATCAATTGCGGGAGAACGACCCGGTCAATCTGACACCCGTCGGGACCTGGCGCATATCGCGATATGCAGATGTCGCGGATGTGTTTCGGAACGCGCCCACGAGCATGACCCTGCCTGATGGCTCGTCGCCAAATATGGATGATCAGGATAACCGAGGCAGTTTCCGTGAGTTTATGCTCAACAAGGATGGGCCGGATCACATTCGCCTGCGCCGACTGGTGTTGGGTGCCTTTACACCCCGGGCTTTGAAAAACATCGAAAACCAGATTGAGCTGATCGTCGGAGAGGCCTTGGACAAGGCTCTGAAAGAAGGAGGCATGGAGGTCATCGAAGACTTCGCATTGCGGGTTCCCTCTCGCATGATCTGCCGCATCATGGGCCTGCCTGAAGAGGACATTGATCTCTTCACCGAGTGGACCGCGTTGCGCACAAACGCCTTCTTTGCAAGATTTCTGCCTGACGAAGTTGTCGTTGCCGCGCGTAAAGCTGGCGAAGACATGGCGGACTATTTCGAGGGTATGATCAAGAAGCGCAGAGCTCAACCGACTGACGACTTGTTAAGCAATTTGATTAAATCGGAAGAGGATGGCGACCGGCTGGGTGATGTTGAACTGGCAGTGCAGGCGATCGGACTATTGACCGCAGGCTTTGAAACGACCATTGGCCTGATTGGCAATGGAACGAGAGCCTTTATTGAAACCCCCGAGCAAAGCCAGCTCCTCAAAGAACAGCCTGATCTTGCACAGAATGCGGTCGAGGAATGCCTGCGGTTCGACACGCCCGTGCTCTTCAATTGGCGGGTGCTGACAGACGAATACAAAGTTGGTGATACGGTCCTGCCCGCTGACTCGGTGCTTTGGATGATGCTGGGATCTGCGAACCATGATCCGTTGCAGTTCGAAAACCCTGATGTTTTTGATATTCAGCGAAAGAATGTCGGACACATCTCGTTTGGCGGCGGGGCCCATACCTGCCTTGGTAATCAGCTTGCACGCATGGAAGCGCGGCACGCTTTCCGGTCCTTTTGCAGCAGAATGCCTCAGGCGAAAATTCGGTATGACGAGTTTGAATGGTCAGAGTCGTTTTTTCGTGTGATGGGTAAAATGCCAATTGAGTTCAAATGACCCGCCATTCCCGAAGGTTGATGTGGTCGAAAAGAAAAATGGGGAGTGAGATATGGATTTGACGGGCAAAACGGTTCTGATTACAGGCGTTGGCTCCGGCATTGGAGAGGCGACCGCGCGGGTGTTCTCCTCCTATGGTGCGAACGTGGTGGGTGTGGACCGAGACTTGGAGGCGGGCCAACATATCGTCAAGGAATTGGCGGAGGCGCAATGTCCGGCGATCTTCGCTCATGGTGATGTGCGTCAGGAAGAGGACGTAGCCGGTGCTGTAGAGGCGGCCGTGTCGAGGTTTGGACGCCTGGACTTTGCGGTTAACAATGCCGGTGTCGAAGGGGCGCTGTGTTCATTTGCTGATACGCGGGTCGAAGACTTTGATGAAGTCATCTCAATCAATCTTCGTGGCGTCTTTTTGTGCATGAAGCACGAGCTTAAGCACATGGCCGCGTCGGGCGGCGGCGCAGTCGTGAATATGTCATCCGTCATGGGCCTGATTGGCAGTGCGGAGATTGTGCAATATGCGGCTTCGAAGCATGGTGTGTTGGGATTAACGAAGAGCGCGGCTGCTGAATATGCCGCGCGGAATATTCGGGTGAATGCCATCTGTCCGGGCCCCGTGGAAACTCGCATGGTGCGCGAAGTCATGGAATCGACACCGGAGATTTTGGAGCCTCTTATTGAAAACGTGCCGGCAAAGCGTATGGCGGCACCGTCCGAAATAGGCGAGCTGGCTGCGTGGCTTTGTGGCCCCACTTCTTCCTACATAAATGGGGCCGCCATACCTATCGACGGCGGGTATGTCGCTATCTGATTTGAAGGTGTCCTGCGGCGACGGCTGACGCCGACCCAAATTGAGGTTGTGCGTGCTGAG
>JAJFGY010000129.1 GCA_021775935.1 Alphaproteobacteria bacterium | reverse complement strand
CGTATCTGATGCTGATCAATATCTTGAAGGCAAGATGCTGATCGCCATGCCCACGATGGGGGATGACCGGTTCGCGCGAACCCTGATCTATATGTGTGCACATAGTGATGAAGGGGCTATGGGTCTGGTCGTCAACAAAATTGCCCCGGCAATCCAGTTTCCGGAACTTTTGGAGCAGCTGGAAATCGCAAATGCGCTGGCGCCAAAAGGAGAAGGCAGTCCGCCGCCAAACGTCCCCGTCCTTCAAGGGGGACCGGTTGAGGCTGGACGGGGCTTTGTCCTGCACAGCCAGGACTACCATCAGGACAACGCAACTCTGCCGATCTCTGAGAATGTCTCCATGACCGCTTCGGTCGATGTGTTGAAAGCCATCGCCCACGGCACCGGCCCCGACAAAGCCATGCTGGCGCTGGGCTATGCCGGGTGGGCGCCTGGCCAATTGGAACATGAAATCCAGGCCAATGGCTGGCTGCATTGCGACGCGGATGATGAGCTTGTGTTCGGTATCAATCTTGATGGCAAATATGATCAAGCATTGGCAAAACTTGGGATCGACGTTTCGTTCCTATCGGGCGACGCGGGACATGCGTGATTTATTTTTCCGCATTTCCGGACGGTGAACCGGGGCCACTTCACCTGGAAATGCTTTGCGCTCAATCCTGCCAGTGATGGGCGATAAATTCGAGCGTATCTTCAGCGGTCATCGGCTGTCCAAAGACGTAGCCCTGCCCATAGTCGCACCCCATCTGCTTCAGCTCCTCAACCTGCTCAGGGGTTTCAGCCCCTTCAGCCACCACCATCTTTCCCAGATCCTGAGACATGGTCACGATTGAGCGCACGATTACCGGCGGCTCTTCCCCCTTGCCCATGTCATCCACAAAACTCTTATCAACCTTGATCGTATCGACCGGGAATTGCCGCAAATAGGAGAGGCTTGAATGACCGGTTCCGAAATCATCAAGCGAGATACCTGCTCCCAGATCCCGGATCCGCATGAGGATGCGTGAGGCAAGCTCCGGGTTTGCCATGACCAAAGATTCCGTCACTTCAAGCTTTAACGAGCCTGGCGCAATGTCCGTCTCGTTCAAGACGCGCTCCACATCATCGATCAGGTCGTGACGCAAAAGCTGGCGGCTGGAGACATTGACACTGGCAAACAACGGTTTTCGAAGTGGAAACAGGTTCTGCCAGACCGCGAGGTTCTCAGCAGCGGTCGTCAGGGCATACCGCCCAAGCAGGACAATCAATTCAGATTCCTCTGCCAGAGGAATAAATGCATCAGGCGTCAAAAAGCCTTTCTCTGGATGTTCCCAGCGGAGCAAGGCTTCAAAGCCCGCTACCCGGCCATCTTTCAAAGACATGATCGGTTGATAGAAGAGCTTGAGTTCATCGCGCTCAATGGCGCGACGCAGATCAGATTCAATCGGCAGTCGATCATCTGTATCCTGGCGCATAGCCGGCTCGAAAATCTCCACGCGCGCCTTGCCTGAGCGCTTGGCGCGATACATGGCGATCTCTGCTTCTTTCAGCAGATCGTTCGGCCGCTCATGACTGTCTTCACATATGGATACGCCGGTGCTGGCTGACGGAAAGACTTCCTGCCCGCCAATATCAACGGGTTGGGAGAGGATATCGTTGATTGCTGCAGCCATTGCTCTGACATCATCAGGCTCTGTCTTCTCTGTCAGTAAGATCGAGAATTCATCACCCCCAAGACGTGCAACGGTTTCTTCCCTGGGCACGACCTGCTCGAGACGACGCGCAATGGCGGTGAGAAGTGCGTCTCCGGCAGCATGTCCTAAACTGTCATTCACCGCTTTGAAACGATCCATATCAATCATCATCAAGGCAGCCCGCGGGCGCCCCTGAGGAGCAGGCTTTGCGATCGCGCGCTCCAGACGGTCAAGCAGCAGCGCCCTGTTGGGAAGGCCTGTCAGGCTGTCATGTACCGTGTCATGCAAGAGGCGTTCTTCAGAATGCTTCCTATCGGTAATGTCACGCACCACGCCCACACAGCGCACAGCAAACCCTTCATCCCCGCCGAGGCAGCTTGCCCGCAGATTGAACCAGCGATACGACGTGTCATTGTGCTGGAGCCGAAACTCAAGAGCGAAAGAGATCGTGCCACGGCCAATATAGGCATTAAGTGCCGTCCGATAGGTCTCTCTGTCGGCCGGATGCATCCGCTCACGCCAGTTCACCTCAGGACCGCAAACATCGCCTGCCGAAAGCCCGAGAGACGCCTCCAGCAATGGCGAGACATAGAGCCGGTCTTGCAGGATATCCCAATCCCAAATGGCTTGCTGGGCGCCTGCAAGCGCAAAGGCATGGCGTTGCTCGCGGCGCAGCGCATCCACATCTGTACTTGCTGCCGCCATCTGAACCTGCCGCGTGACGACGAGAGCAATCATCACAAAAGCAACCAGGAGTAAGGCTGAAATCACGACGGGTGCAGTCAGCGTGCCGACGCCATTTCCCGTCACCGTCAACAAACTCACGATGGCGGTTAGGGCAATAACTGCCCCTGGCGCCAGATGGCGTGCCGGCAAACGTCCGCCCTGTATTGCCAGCGCAAGTGTGGCGCCGAAACCAATAATGACTGACGCCGCCGAAATGAGATTCAGCAGAAGCCCGGAGAGGGAATGGCTCAGCACGCCCAACAGACCGACGGCGATCGCCGCATAGGAAAGCATCGCAATCGCATCCCCGAGTTGCGGCACAACACGCTCTGGTTCAATCGCCCGCTGCCAATAGCGCAGGCCTGCGGCCAGCAGAGCGCCATAGAAGATAAGTGCCAATGCACCACTCCAATGAGCACTCAGACCCACATTGCCTGCAAACACCCCCTGCATTGAGAGAATGCTGAAAAAGCCCGCAACGGAGAAGACCAACGCCAGTTTGCACAGCTCTGCACGGCTGAGCACAAAAAGCCCTGCAAGGTAGATGCAGAGCAATGCCATGGCGCCAATCAGAATGCCTGTAACAAGGGAGCTGCGTTCCGTGTAATGCGCGTAGGCTTCACGCTCCCACAGAACGACTGTGTGCGGTCCGCCTGATGGCAAGCGGACAGCCAGTGTGATTTCGGTTTTGGGCGGCAGTGTCAGCGAAAATACGTTTCGGCCATCCGCCAACATGCGCAAGGGGGGTGACGTTCCTGCCGCCAGAACACGGTCCACCGGGTCGGCTGCCGCTGCCGGCCAGAAAAAGCCCTTCGCCGCCATCCCGGACGTTAATGTCAGAACGCGTGGGAGGGGAATATCGGCTTCGTTTTTGAGCGCCAGAACTGCCCAGAGAGCGTCGGTGTCTTCGGCAATGTCAAACAACACCATCTCAGTGGCTTCATCTCCCTCACCTTCATCAATTTCCAGGGTGAGGCGTCCGGCATGCTCGGGCAACAGAAGAACGAGGGTCGAAACATCGAGGCGATCTGACGAAAGGTCGACAAGAGCAGCGTCCAGAGCCCAGGCTTTTGGGACACTCAGCGTTACCAGGAGCATTGTCGCGAGAAGCCAAGCGAGATTTCTTACCGCACACGTCGTCATGAGCGAGGATCGCCGGTCAGCAGACCAAAAACAACATGGTCACGCCATGCGCCATTGATGCGCAAATATCCGCGAGCGATCCCTTCGTTGGTGAAGCCACATTTTTTCAAGACGGCCTGAGACCTTTCATTTTCTGGAAGACAGGCTGCCTGAATTCGATGCAATTGAAGTTCATCAAATATGAAGCAGGCCAAAGCGCGAACCGCTGCTGTTGTATAACCGTTGCCAGAGTAAATCTCACCTGCCCAATAGCCCAATGTGCAACTTTGCTGAACACCACGATGGACATTCGAGATGGTCATACCTCCAACAAGTGCATCATCGTCTTCGCGAAAGACAAAAAATGGGTAGGCGAGATCTTCACGTACATCGCGCATGTATCGACGCAAACGGCGGCGAAAGGCAGCCCGGGTTAGGTCATCCGGTGGCCAGGTCGGCTCCCATGGTGTGAGATAGGAGCGACTGCGGGTTCTCAGTTCTGCCCATTCACCATAGTCCCCCATGGTTGGCCCACGTAGATAGATCCCGTTTCCGATAACGAGCGGCGCCACTTCCGGACGTGTTATGGAGCGCAGAAACGCCATAGAACCCTGCTTGTCCCCTGATCACTTTTGAACGGGGTCTTGTTGCAAGAGCCCCCAAATCACTTAGGTGAATCTTGCCGCGATCTGGTCATGAGTTTCAAGGCCGCTGAGGGGTCCAACCGCGGCAATTGCTGGTTTAGTGCCAGTAATTCTTGTTGCAAAACGCCTGAGCGCTGCAGCATCCACTGCATCCACGCGCGCTGTGATCTCATCGACGCTCATGGGACGCCCAAAAATCATTTGCTGACGGGCGATCTGCTCAACCCGGGAGGCTGACGATTCGAGACCCATCAACATCCCCGCTTTGAGCTGGGTGCGGGCCCTGGCAGCTTCTTCGTCAGACGCATCGAGGGCCAGCCGGTTGATCTCCGCAGCCATCACCGGCACCAACTCGGCGACATCTTCTTCTGCTGTGCCGGCATAGATGCCAAAAAGACCGGTATCTTCAAACGACCAGTTGAAGGAGTAAACCGAGTAACAAAGTCCGCGCTTTTCACGTACTTCCTGGAAAAGTCGTGAAGACATGCCCCCACCCAGGATCGAGGAGAAGACCTGCGCGGTGTAGAAATCAGGATCAGCATAGTCCACGCCTTCAAAGGCTAGGGTCACGTGCACCTGCTCGAGGTCTTTGTTTTCCCGGCGGTCTGTTGCGGCAAACTGCGCGCGCGCCATCTTATGGTTCTGGGTTGGCGGCAGCGACTGAAAGAGCGTATCGCCCATTTCCTGGAGCGCGCCATGCTCCACTGCCCCCGCGCCAGCCAGGACCAGCTGAGAGCCTGCATATTTCGACGACATATAGTTTTTGAGCCGCGACCCATCGAAAGATCTAACCGAATCCGGTGTACCCAAAATGGACCGGCCCAAGGGCTGGTCCGGAAAAGAAGCTTCCAGCAAAAGATCGAATACCAGATCGTCCGGCGTGTCGGCCGCCTGACCGATTTCCTGCACAATCACACCCTGCTCGCGCTCAACTTCTTCTGGCTCAAAGGTCGAAAATTGCAGAATGTCCGCCAGAATGTCCGCGGCCAGCGGCAAATCATCTTTCAAGATCCGAACGTAATAAGCCGTTGCTTCATGGGTCGTGTGCGCATTCAAATGCCCCCCAACCGCCTCAATTTCTTCCACGATGGCCCGCGCCGATCGCCGCTGCGTGCCCTTAAACGCCATATGTTCCAGCATGTGGGAAATGCCATTGTCAGCAATGGCCTCATGCCGGGAGCCCGCGTTGACCCACACGCCAACAGAGGCACTTTGCAGATGTGGCATGGCATCGCTGACGACGGTCATCCCATTGGAAAGCTTGGAAACGGTGGCTGTCATTAACTAGGCCGCCGTCGCGCGGCTGCGTGCCCGAATGAAACCTTCGATGGCGTGGAGATCATTTGCACATTCATCCAATCGTTCTTCGCGTTCAAATAGATCTGCCATGCGCGCTGGCAGTCCTGGCGTGACGCCGCAGGCTGCTTCGACAGCGGCAGGGAACTTTGCCGGGTGGGCCGTTGACAGTGTTACCATCGGAATGGACGGGTCGCCCCGGTGTTTCGCCGCGACAGAAAGCCCGACAGCTGTATGGGGATCAATCAGCTCACCCATCTCGTCTTGGGCCTTCTGGATCATCGCAGCAGTTTCCGTTTCATCCGCGCGATCCGCAGAGAAACAGGCCCGTGCCTTCGCCAGCGCGTCTTCCTTGATGCCAAAGCCGCCCGATTGCTGAAGCTGTTGCATCATGCGTTCAACTGCTGCGCCATCGCGATCACATACATCGAACAGTAAGCGTTCGAAATTGCTAGAGACTTGAATGTCCATGCTGGGGCTGATGGTCGGCGTCACGGTGCCTACATCGTACCGACCGGTATTGAGCGCACGTGCAAGGATGTCATTCACGTTGGTTGCGACCAGAAGCTTCTCAATGGGGAGGCCCATCTCACGTGCTACGTAGCCTGCGAAGATGTCGCCAAAATTTCCTGTTGGCACAGAATAACTGATGGACCGCGCCGGGCCGCCAAGTGCCACAGCAGACGTGAAATAATAAACAATCTGGGCCATGACCCGGCCCCAATTGATGGAGTTCACGCCGGCCAGCCCGATCTCATCTCGAAAGCTCATGTCATTGAACATGGCTTTTACAAGCGCCTGACAATCATCAAAACTGCCTTCAACGGCGATGTTATGAACGTTGGCGTCAAGCACGGTTGTCATCTGCCGACGTTGGACTTCAGACACCCGGCCTTTGGGATGCAGAATAAAAATGTCGATCGCGTCCCGTCCCCGAAACGCTTCAATGGCCGCTGAGCCGGTATCACCGGACGTCGCACCCACAATCGTGAGACGACGCCCCTTGCCTTTCAACGCATGGTCAAACAGACGCGCCAGGATCTGCATGGCGACGTCTTTGAAGGCAAGTGTGGGCCCATGGAATAGTTCTAATATCCAGTCATTGTCGCCCATCTGCCTGAGCGGTGTGACCGCCTGATGGCCGAAGGAGGCATAGGCTTCTTGCAGCATAGCGCGCAGATCAGCTGGTGCGATGGCCCCGTCCACGAAGGGCATCATTACCGCTTCTGCAACTTCGATGTATGACTTCCCGGCAAAACCAGCAATCTCCTCTTGGGTCATGCGTGGCCAGGATGCAGGCACGTAGAGCCCGCCGTCCCGGGCAAGTCCCGTCAGCAGTGCTTCTTCAAATTCAAGCTCGGGGGCCTGGCCCCTGGTGCTCACATATTTCACGCATCTCTCCTGGATTTCGCGCACACCCTATCTGGGGCCGCCACGCGCCACAAGTTCACTCTAGAGGACGCCCTAAACGACCTTGGGACCGGTGAAAAACGAGGTAAATCACCAGCAAAACCCCGGCAAGGCCATACCATGTGAGGGCATAGTCCAAATGGTTGTTCACGAGCTTCACCCTGGCAGCACCTGGTTTCGGCCACACATTCTCGGGAACCTCCCCCAGCTGCTCCAGGTAGACAGGCAGATAATTGCCTCCACCGGCCAACTCAGCCATCACAACTGTGTCCCTGGTAAACCAAATATTGGCCTCGACATCATTTGTTGCGTCGAGAGATCCAGGTGTTTCTGGAATGCGCGCAATGGCCTCAAATGTCGCTGACCCGCCTCGACGGTCCCCGATTGCGTCTTTTAGCAGGGCTGGCACATACCCACGATTGACGATGACACGGCGACCATCGGGCATTTCGAATGGGCTGAAAATCAGATACCCAATCCCGTAGCCATCAGAGGTTGTGAGCCAGTGGAATTCTGCGCCCTTGTCGAAAACACCAGAAACAGAATAGCGGCGAAATTCATCGCTGAAGCCCGGTGTCGCGCCCGCGATATCGGTTGCGGGCGCACCCAGCCGTGCTTCCATCTGGCTCGTCAACGCAAGCTTCCAATCAAGCCGCTGGAGCTGCCAGGTGCCAAGCCACAGCAAGATCGGCAAGGAGACACTCAGAAAAATGGTCGGCCAGAGAAGTGGTCGGAAATAGGGGTTTGTGGTGAGGAAATTCACGGGGTCATTCCTCCAGCCGCCCTTCACGGGCCTTATGGCGATATTGTTGGGCTGCCAACCACGCCTTCAATATCGGCAGGAGCACGAGAGGCAGCAAGATCGACAAAGGCAACCAGAGGACCAGGTGAACCCAATAGTCGGGTCGATAGGCAACCTCTACATAGAGCACCAGAGCAACAATGATGAAGCCTGCGATCATAATGATGAAAACCGCCGGCCCATCGCCAGAATCAATTTCTGAGAAGTCCAGATCGCAGCGATCGCACTTCTCTGCAATTTCGAGAAAGCTCTTATATAGCTTGCCTTCACCGCACCGAGGGCACCGTCTCTTCAATCCCACCAAGATCGATGATTGCTGCTGAAAACTGCTGTCATCCATTCCGAGCATTCTTTCCGTATTGCCTGAGGGCATAGATGGCGGGGTCAAAATTGAAGAGGGCGGCCAACCGCTCACACGGTGCCGCCCCCCAGGATAGTCTTCTGTGTCTCTGATCAGGATTACTGATCAGTGTGCTGGACCCGCGCCCCAGACGTAGATTGAGACAAACAGGAACAGCCATACAACGTCCACGAAGTGCCAGTACCAGGCCGCTGCTTCGAAGCCAAAATGGTGCTTCTCTGTGAAATGCCCGCGATACGCGCGGCCCAGACAAACTGCCAGGAAGATGGTGCCGATCACAACATGGAAACCATGGAACCCGGTAGCCATGAAGAAGGTTGCGCCGTAGATGCTGCCTGAAAAGCCGAATGCTGCGTGGGAATATTCATAGACCTGCAGTGCTGTGAAGATCATGCCCAGAATAACGGTGAGCCAGAGTCCCTGTTTCAGACCTTTGCGATCCCCATGCTGGAGCGCATGGTGCGCCCAAGTCGCGGTCGTACCAGATGTCAACAGAATGACCGTATTGATAAAGGGCAGATGCCAAGGATCAAATGTCTCAATCCCGACTGGAGGCCAAACACCGCCTGTTACCTCTGCGCGCTGCCACATGATGTCATTGCCAGGAAAGAGGCTCACATCAAAATAGGCCCAAAACCACGCCACGAAGAACATGACTTCAGAGGCAATGAACATGATCATGCCGTAGCGCAGATGAAGCTGCACCACCGGGGTGTGATCGCCACCTTCAGCTTCAATGATGACATCGCGCCACCACCCAGCCATCGTGTAGGCAATGCCAACAAAGCCGATGATCATGACCCACGGGGCCATCTCGCCGTGCATCCAGTAAATTGCACCAACAGCTGTCACAAAGGCAAAAACTGAGCCAATGACTGGCCACGGGCTTGGATTGACCAAGTGGTAATCGTGTTGCGGTGCGTGGGCGTCTGCCATGTCCCCTCATCCTCATTGTTCGAAGGGCCGCAGCCCTTCTATCGGTTAGTTTGCCGCGCTTGCGACATCCCGTTTGGGATAAAATGTATAGGACAATGTGATGGTCGTCACATGATCCAGGTTCTTATCGTCTTCAATCTCAGGATCGACAAAATAGGTTACCGGCATGTCTACGACCTCACCCGGGCGCAAAACCTGCTCAGTAAAACAGAAACAATCGATCTTGTTAAAATAGTAGCCCGCTGCTTGCGGCGTCACATTGTACGTTGCGGTGCCAACCAGGGTCTCATTGGTCAGGTTGCGGGCCTGATAGAAAGCAAGGCCAGCTTCGCCAACCTTGATTTCCTGGCTCACTTCAACCGGCTTGAACTCCCAGGCGAGCCCTGAATTGATATTGCTATCAAAGCGGACCGTCATCTGGCGATCTATCGCTGACACCGGGGCTGCGTCTGCTGTATTTGTCGTGCCGCCATAGCCGGTCACGCGACAGAAAATCTCATAGAGCGGGACGGCGGCATAGGCCATGCCCACCATACCGACAACAAGTCCCACAAGCAGAAGCGCAACGGTCTTGTGCTGCCGCTGTTGCTGCTCGTCAGGTGTGGTTGTGGCAAGGCTCATATACTCAGATCCTCACAATGGCCGGTCGAGAACATTGGCACCAAGCTTCACAAGGGTGACGGCAAACACTAACACCATGAAACCCGCCAACGCCCAAGCCATGGCCTTTGCGCGCGCACGGCGCTGCTTCAGCATGTCATCAGACCAAACTGGTGTCTCGATATCGTGGCGTGATTTGTCGTCCATATGAGCTAGAGCCATTGGTTGGATCCGGGGTTAGATCACGGGCATGTAGAGGCCAGGCACACGTTCCACAAGGAACAGCGCGAAGATCAGGAAGAGATAGAAGATCGAAAACAGAAAAAGACGTTTGGCGCGAACATCGCTTTCAACTTCATCGCCGCGGGTGCCCGCCGTCCATACCTGCCAAGCAAGCGCCAGGAATATTGCGCCAAGCGACGCGGTCACAGCCCCGTAGACAGCCCCTGCAAATCCCAAAGCAATGGGCGCCAGGGTAACAGGCAC
Source organism: Alphaproteobacteria bacterium (assembly GCA_021775935.1). Classification (GTDB taxonomy): domain Bacteria; phylum Pseudomonadota; class Alphaproteobacteria; order Parvibaculales; family Parvibaculaceae; genus Mf105b01. The sequence goes on along the minus strand of JAJFGY010000129.1, from coordinate 381 downwards.
CAGGAGCGCGGAATAAATCAAGATCTGTTTGCGGGTCTCACGCTTACCGGCCACCACAGGCAGCATTGGTACGCCGACGCTTTGGTAGTCGCCCTTGCGATAAAGAGCGAGGGCCCAAAAATGAGGCGGCGTCCACATGAAGATGATGGCGAACAGGACGATGGATTCCAGCGAAACAGAACCGGTTACAGCTGCCCATCCAATCATCGGCGGGAAGGCCCCGGCGGCGCCACCGATGACGATGTTCTGGGGCGTGCTGCGCTTCAGCCACATTGTGTAAATGAAGAGGTAGAACCCGATGGTGATACCCAGCAGCGCAGCCGCCGTATAATTGACAAACAGCCCCATCGCCACAACGGAGATCACAGAAAGAGTGGCACC
>JAJFGY010000128.1 GCA_021775935.1 Alphaproteobacteria bacterium | reverse complement strand
ATCTGCCACCTGCCTCCTCTCCGCTAGTCTGTCAGCCCCTTCTCCACCCGGAGTAGCACAACCGCGCATCGGCCACAGCTGCCACAACTACCACTGCCCGACGGCGTGTCTCCTCAAGAACGCCACGGGCATCAAAGACAGCGGACCCAACCCCAAAACCGTCAGCCCCCGCCTCCCACCAGTCAGCGACATTATCAGCGGCAATTCCACCGGTTGGCAGCAAGAGTGCGTCTTCTCGCGGCATAACAGACCGCCAGGCAGCGATCGCTTTCGGGGACAGCGCCTCTGCAGGAAAAATCTTCAGGCCCACCGCACCGGCATCAAGGGCTGCAAAAGCCTCCGAGGGTGTAAACACACCCGGCACCGGAATAAGACCAATGTCGAGCGCACCAATGATAAGCGATGCATCGAGATGCGGCATCACCGCCAGTTCACCTCCCGCGTTGGCAAGGCTTGCGAGGTCCTCCACTGTGCGCAGCGTACCTCCGCCAACCAGGGTGTCGGTGCCAACTTCAGTTCTTATCGCCTCGATGGACTGAAGCGCCCCGTCCACATTGAGAGGCACTTCTATTATGCAAATGCCAGCCTCCACCAACACACGCGCCGTCGCCGCGGCGTGCACGGGATCAATACCCCGCAGGATCGCCATAATGGGCATTCGCTCAAGCGACGTTCTCAACTTGCTCACGTTGTTAGACCCGTCATGCGAAGGCTTTCTTCCCACAGCCGTTTAGCCGTATCAGCGTTCCTGGCAGCGCGCGAAGGCTGAACGCGTTTCTTTTTGATGAAGTAGCCGCCTGTCTCCCCAGCAACACTCTCGTCAGAAGCGAGATGGACACTCGTCTCCGCTCCCTTTTCCGGAGAGATGGCAAAGATCTTCCCTACTTTGAAGAAGGTGCTAAAGGCGGCATTGTTGTTTTCTCCAAACCGAGACGCGACAAACCCGGGGTGCAGGCAATTTGCTGTCACACGTGTTTCTTTCCAACGATCTGCGAGTTCGCGGGTGAAAAGGATGTTTGCAAGTTTCGAGCGTTGATACGCCCGCCAAGCGGAATAGGATCCCTTCTGTCCATCCAGATCCGCAAAATTGAGATCCGACCCGCGATGCGCCATAGAAGCCACGGTGACAACGCGGCCTCCGTCTGCGGACACCAATTGATCCTTCAAAAGATTGGTTAGCAAAAAGACGCTCAAATGATTGAGGGCGAAGGTCATCTCAAATCCATCCGCCGACATTTGCTTACCAACAAACATGGCGCCTGCATTGTTCACCAGAACATCAAGCTGTGGATTGGCGGCACTGATCTCCTCGGCGACAGACCGGACATCATCCAATTTTGACAGATCTGCCTTAAAAAACCGAATGTCAGAATTATTCGTTTCGCGCTTTAGGTCCTCAACGACCCGGGCACCTTTTTCTGCATTGCGCGCCACCAGCCCTAGCGAGGCCCCTGATTCCGCCATACGTCTGGCGGTAATGAGGCCGATGCCATCCGTCGCGCCCGTAACAATGACCCATTTTTGTCCCATTCTTCGCCACCTTTCGTACAAGCCACTTCCGTTCAGCCAAATTGTTAACACCAAAATCCGAATTAGCGGTCGTTTTTGGTCACCTTCTGCCAATCGGTCAACGATTGAGCAATAAAGCTCCCCAATACTGATTGGAATTCGGGATTTCATCAGGGGTGTGCAGGTGATGACTGAGACAGGCAAAAACGCGCCAGACGACAATGAATATGACGCTATTCTCGCCGCTGTCCTGGAGACGCCGCGGGGTCGATGGTTCATTGACGAGTTCGCTCGGCGAAACCGCACAGCAGATACCGACAAACTCCTGACGGCGATAGAAGCCATCGGCAATGTGGCAACAGCGACAACTATTGCGCCTGGTCAGACCGTCGATGTGTTGCGCCTTGAGTTGCAGGAGATGAGCGCATCCATCCAGCAGACACGCTCCGAGATTGCGGCCATCAAGCCCACCGATGGCGGCAACAACCGGATCATGAGCGCCACCGGCGAGCTTGACGCTATTGTCACGGCAACCGAACGCGCCACGTCTGAAATACTGGCAGCCGCTGAGCGAATTCAGGAAATTGCGGACAAAGTCAAAGAGCAAGGCGGCGATGAAGACCTCTGCGACGAGTTAGAAGCCCACGCAACAGCCATCTTCATGGCCTGTTCCTTCCAGGACATTACCGGCCAGCGGACAACGAAGGTCGTCCAGGTACTCCACTATCTTGAGCATCGGGTCAATTCGATGATCAGCATCTGGGGCGTAGAACCGGGTGATGAGCAGGCTTCCATGTCCACGGCCCATCTTGATCCGCAAGATAGGCGACCAGATGCGCACCTGTTGAATGGGCCCCAGGCCGACGACAAGGCGCCCTCGCAAGATGCGGTAGATGCAATGTTTGATGAGTTGGATGCAGCAGACGACATAGATGACATCGATATGGTTGTTGCTGAACCGGCCACCGCGCCCACACCCACAACAGCACCTGGCGTGCAGCATGAAAAAATCATCGCAGATGATCTGGAGTTCGCCGAGCCGTCCGATGCAGTCGTTGAGGCAGACATCACTGCGGACACGGAAGAAATAGCGCAGGATGACATTGACGCTCTGTTCAATTAGTCACCGGTAAATCTGTCCTTAAAGCAAGGCGCGGTTGCTTGTGTGAACCCGCCACGTCCCAATGCGGTCGTCAGATTTCTCTTCAGACAGATCATCCGGCCCGGTCCATGACAAATGCGTCAGGGAGAACGGCGCAACCTCAAACTGAAATCCACTCTTGTTGGGCAAATCGAGCGCTAAGACCATCGCCGCACGAATGAGTGCAAGATGCGACACCACCACCAAGGGACGGTCGGGATAATGCTGGGTCATGCGCTCAATAAATCCAGCGACACGGGTTACAACTGTGTCAAACCCCTCTCCCCCTTCAGGCACAATGGATGGGGGATCGGACCAGTCGATCTGCGGATTTGCCTTGTGGACTTCTGCTTGACGGCGCCCGGCCCAGCTTCCTAGATCCTGATCGATAAGGTCCTCGACGCTCACAGCGTTTGCAGAAGGGTCAAGCGCCTGAACGGTCTGCCGCGCCCGCACCAAAGGTGAAGTCAACCACACCGCTCCCTTGGGGAGGTGGATTGCCAGCCGTCGCGCGACGGCTGCATCAGGCGGCACCGTCGGCAGGTCAAGACGCCCGGCATATCTGCCTGGATCCTGAAGCGGCGCCCCATGGCGCACCCAATACCAATCTGTCCGCATATCCCACCCACATCATCTCATTCAACACACTTGGGAACATCCCGATCTCTCGCAACAGCGTGGAGCATATCAACAATTTGGTCGGCACTAGGTTCCAAAATGGCGCAATGTTCGCGGTTTTCCATAGCAGTCGACCCCACCTCATAACCCGCAATATGCGCACACCCGCCTGCTACGTTTGTCCCAAGTTCCTGAGATTCGCAATCCGCGACAGCCTTCCAAAACCAATATTGCGAAACAGAATCCTTGCATGCCGTGTAAGCCCCACGTGCGTCATTGTAGATTTCAACTCGCAATGCTTTGTACTCCTCGGTGAGTTCACACGCAGACGCCAACTGTATTGGCACCATCAAAAGAATGGCCAAAACCACCAAAATCTGCCGCATCCCGTTGCCCCCAAATTTGGATGACCAACATCATCGCTTTGAACACTGTAAACACAAGTGTGCCCCAACGCCCTAAAGCGTCCCACCCATTTAGTGGATCAAAGGGGCCGTCTCTGCTATGACCTCCGCACCAAAATTACCACTCCGTCCCTGAAACTTGTAAGGATGCGCCATGTCAGACCCTATCATTCTCGTTGAAAAATCAGGCGGCATCGCCACGGTCACCCTGAACAGACCAACCGCGATGAATGCCCTGTCGCTCGAGCTTCGCGAAGCCATCGCCGACACGTTCCAGGACCTGGAAGCAGACCCCGGCATTCAGGTTGCCGTGCTGACAGGCGCCGGACGCGCGTTTTGTGCGGGTCTTGATCTGAAGGAATTGGGCGAACAAGGCCTGACAGGTCCCGACAATGCAGTCACCCACAAAGACCCGGTAACATCCATCAATCAATTCAGCGGACCGGTTATCGGCGCCATTAATGGGGTCGCCATTACCGGCGGCTTTGAACTGGCTCTTGCCTGCGACGTGTTGATTGCCTCAACCAATTGTCGTTTTGCAGATACCCACGCCCGCGTCGGCATTCTTCCAGGCTGGGGGCTGTCGCAAAAGCTCTCCCGTGCCATCGGCATTTACCGGGCAAAAGAACTCTCCCTCACAGGAAATTTTCTGAGTGCCGAACAGGCTGCCGATTGGGGCCTGGTCAACCGTGTTGTTGAGCCAGCCGACCTGTTGAAGGTGGCCCAGGGCCTGGCTGCAGATATGCTCACTGTCGTTCCAGAATGTCTGCCCGCTTACAAAAAGCTGATCGATGACGGTTTCGCTGAGAGCTTTGGCGATGCGCTCAAGACGGAGCTCAAAACCTCCGGCGCCGCCAACTCCTCCGTTTCAGCCGACGCACTGGAAAGCCGCCGTGCGGGCATCCAGAAACGCGGCAAATCTCAAACAAGCTGAGGGTCCCCCAGAAACGTCGGGGAAACCAACAGGGCAAAGGTGTTACTCGCCTGTCCCTTCGCTAGACGCTAAACTCCTCCCAATGGAATTTCTTTTGGGAGGAGGACCTCATGCACGATCTCGTTATTCGCGGTGGCACAGTCTATGACGGCACCGGCAGCGCCCCGTTCAAGGCCGATATCGCCATAGACGGGCAGAACATCACTCTGGTTGGCGATGTCAGCGACAAAGGACGCGCTGAGATTGATGCAACCGGTCAGATCGTAACGCCAGGCTTTGTTGACATTCACACTCACTATGACGGCCAGGTGACGTGGGATCCCTACCTTCAGCCCTCCACGTTCCACGGCGTCACAACCGCGGTGATGGGCAATTGCGGCGTGGGCTTTGCCCCCTGCAAACCGGACGAACATGAGTGGCTGATCGGCCTGATGGAAGGTGTCGAAGACATTCCAGGCACAGCACTCGCAGAAGGCATTGACTGGCGCTGGGAAAGCTTCCCGGAATATATGAAGGCAGTCGAAGCCTCTCCCCTCGCTCTGGACATTGGCCTGCAGGTTCCCCATGGCGCACTGCGCGCCTATGTGATGGGCCAACGGGGCGCAGACCTCGAACCCGCCAACGATGATGATATCAAGCAAATGTCAGCACTGGTTGTCGAAGCGCTTGAAGCCGGCGCTCTAGGCTTCTCCACGTCGCGCACTGAAAAGCACCGAGACAAAAACGGTGCCCACACACCCAGTTTCAAAGCCGAACAGGCCGAACTTCACGGCATTGCCGCGGCCATGGGCAAAGCCGACAAAGGTGTCATACAGTTGATCGCGGACTTTTGGGATTTCGAGCCGGAATTCGCAATGCTGCGGGGCATGGTGGAAGTCTCCGGTCGCCCTCTCTCCCTCACCATCGAACAAGATGATCGCCACCCGGACATTTGGAAAAAAGTGCTGGGCGGCATAGGTGAGGCCGCCGCAATAGGACTGCCCATGCGCGGGCAGGTACCACCGCGTCCGACAGGGGTGTTGATGGGATTGACCTCCACGCTCAACCCCTTCCTGCTTCACCAGACCTTCCGCGAAATCGCACATCTGCCGCTTGAGCAACAAGTGAAAGAACTGCGCGACCCTACTTTCCGTGCCAAACTGTTGGCAGAAGAGCCGACCTACCCCGAAGGCCAGATCATCACAATGCTCTGCACCGCCTATCACAAAATTTTTGAGCTGGGCGATCCCCCCAACTATGAGCCCGCACCAGAAAACAGTGCCGGTGCCACCGCGGAAAACAACAAAAAGACGCCCCGCGAACAAGTCCTAGACTGGATGTTGAAGCGCGACGGCAACGCCCTCCTCTACTTCCCCCTCATGAACTATGTGAGCGGAAGTCTCGACGATGTGCACACCATGTTGACCCACCCAAATGTTGCGTTTGGTTTGGGCGATGGCGGCGCCCATGTCGGCATACTCTGTGATGCGAGTTTCCCAACCACCCTACTCACCCATTGGGGTCGGGATAGGACCCGCGGACCCAAGCTCGCTCTTGAATGGTTGATCCATGGCCAGACAAAAGCAAATGCTGAGATTGTTGGTCTCAATGATCGCGGCGTTCTGGCACCTGGCATGAAGGCAGATGTGAACGTCATTGACTTTGACAATCTGCGCATGCATTCCCCCGAAATTGTCCACGACCTGCCCGCTGGTGGCAAACGTCTCATCCAGAAAGCAAGCGGATATACCGCCACCATCATCTCCGGTGAGGTCGCGTTCGAGAACGGCACCCCCACCGGCAAACTGAATGGCAAACTCATCCGCGGATCGCAGGCGCGCCCCAACGGCGTCCATATTCCTGTGGCAGCAGATTGAAAAGCGCGAGCTGGCGTCAACATCGCCTGGGCCCCTCTATTGTCAGCTTGGTCGTCTATGGAGGCGCGATCGCGGTCGCCTGGTGGGTGATCAGCATTGCGCCCACCACCTCCATCCTGTGGAACACACTCCTAGCTGACGTAGCAGCAACGCTTGTTGTCTTCGCTGTCAGTTTCGCAAGCCGCAATTCCAGCATTTACGATCCCTATTGGAGCGTTGCCCCGCCCCTCATCGCCGTTTACTGGTTTACCGCCGCGGGCAGTGCCGACCTTTCACCACGAGAATGGCTGGTCTTCAGTCTCGTATCGCTATGGGCAGTCCGTCTCACCTTCAATTGTATGCGCCGCTGGAAGTCTTACGACGAGCAGGACTTCCGCTATCTCGATCTGAAAGCAAGATTCGGGCGTCTCTACCCGCTGATTGACCTATTGGGGATCGAGCTCTACCCAACGCTGCTGGTGTTTCTTGGGTGCGTGCCTCTGTTCGCTGTTGCTAACGCCGATGCCTCTCTTGGGCTTCTGGATGGGCTCGCCCTAACCCTTACCCTGTGTGCCATCCTGCTTGAAACCATTGCCGACGAACAAATGTGGGCTTATCGCAAAACCCGTACACCCGATGCCCCCATCTGCACCAAAGGCGTCTGGCGCTTCTCACAACACCCAAATTATCTGGGCGAAATCCTGTTCTGGTGGGGAGTATGGCTCTTTGGGGTTGCGTCTGGCGCGAGCGAATTCTGGATGATTGCCGGAGCCCTCGCCATGACCCTGCTCTTCGTTTTCATCTCAGTGCCCTTGATGGTGACCCGCAAACGCGCGCGTTACGCTAACTATGATCAGCTCGTCGAGGGCATTCCCGCTCTCTTTCCGAGACCGTTTGATTTCTGAATGCTAAATCGAATAATGGCCAAATCCAAGGTTCGCGAAACAGATCTTTATGCTCCCCTCAAAACCTTCCTTGAGGGGCAAGGGTATGAAGTAAAAGGCGAGGTAGGAGCAGCGGACATTGTCGCGTGCCGCGGCGAGGAAGATCCGCTCATCGTCGAGATGAAAACCGGTTTCTCATTGTCCCTGTTTCATCAGGCAATTGCACGCCAGGCGGTAACCGACATTGTCTACATTGCCGTGCCACGTGGACGTGGCGCCACCTTCCGAAAGGCGCTTAAAGCCAACACAGCACTTTGCCGACGCCTTGGACTGGGTCTCATAACTGTACGATTGGCTGACGGCCTCGTTGAACCCCACGCTGATCCGGCCCCCTACCAACCTCGCAGATCAAAGCACAAAAAGGCAGCCCTGCTGCGTGAATTTGCAAAACGCACGGGCGACCCAAACAAAGGTGGGTCAACCCGACAAGGACTGATGACCGCCTATCGACAGGACGCCCTACGCTGCCTCGAGGTTCTCAGCAATTGCGGCCCTACTAAAGCAGCCCATGTTGCTCAGCAGTCAGGTGTTGAAACAGCAAGGCGCATCATGGCGGACAATCACTATGGCTGGTTTGAGCGTGTTCAAACGGGAATCTATGCGCTCACCCACACAGGAGAGAAAGCTGTCATCGACTATAACGAAGCAATAGTGGCGCTATCCCCAGAACCGGCCCCGAAGTAACTCCCGGCCTTCGCCCCAGCCGCTCCCCACATCTACCCTAATGATTGAGCACGGGTTAGGCTGCAAGACAAATCGGGGGAATCAACCATGACCACACGTGAACCTGGACGGCATGCACTGGCGTTCGTCTTAATCACGATACTGATTGATACAATCGGTTTCGGCATCATCATTCCAGTCATTCCCCAGCTGATCATGGAACTCTCTGGCGAACCTATTTCGGCGGCGGCAGGCTATGGCGGCCTCATGCTATTTTCCTTTGCCGCCGCACATTTCATTTTTGCACCGGTCATGGGAAATCTGGCCGACCGGTTTGGACGCCGCCCGATCCTGCTCATTTCTCTTCTTGCGCTCAGCATCGACTATTTGATTATGGCCTTCGCCCCCTCCCTCTTCTGGTTGTTCTTAGGCCGCATTTTCGCGGGCATGTTCGGCGCAACTTTTGCCACAGCAAATGCCTATGTCACCGATGTGTCACCGCCTGAAAAACGCGCACAGAATTTCGGTCTTACCGGGGCCGCCTGGGGACTGGGATTTATTATCGGCCCGGTTATTGGAGGGTTTCTGGGCGAGCTCGGGCCGCGTGTTCCTTTCTTCGCCGCTGCAGGGGTCGCGTTCATCAATGTTGTCTATGGTTTCCTGGTCTTGCCCGAAACACTGAAGCGGGAAGACCGGCGCAGTTTCGACTGGAAACGCGCAAATCCCATCGGGGCTCTCGCCCATTTTAGGGCCTACCCCATCCTGCTGGGCCTTGCAGGTGTGACGGTCCTGTTTCAGCTGGCCCATGACGCCAACCCGGCTGTCTTCACCTATTTTGCTATCCATCAATTTGCCTGGAGCGAGCAAGAGATCGGCTTCGCGTTGGGTTTTGTCGGGATCACGGTCATTTTCAGCCAGACCGTTATGATCCGATGGACCGTGAAACAATTCGGCGAGATCAAATCCGCCTATATCGGGCTCGTCGTGGCAGCCATCGGGTTCGGAGCACTGGGCATGGCCACAACCACATGGATGGCCTACCTGGCCTTGATCCCCATGGCGCTGATGGGGCTGGCAATGCCTGCCATTCGCAGCCTTATGGCTGCCCGCGTTCCAGACAATGCGCAAGGCGAGCTGCAAGGCGCCCTTTCCAGCCTCATGGGTCTCACCATGATTGCCGCCCCTCTTTTGATGACCCAGCTTTTCCGCACATTTACAGCGGAAAGCGCCCCCTTTCAGCTACCCGGTGCGCCCTATTTCGCCGCAGCTTTGTTGATGCTCTCAGCCGCTCTGCTCCTGACGAGATATTCCAGAAACGCTACGTAACAAGATGTTGCAATCGCGACACATTCTTAGAAGAAATTGCAAACGTTGTTGAAAATCATTTGCAACTAGAGGATCCCGGCCCTACCCATGCTTCCCAGATTTAGCAACCGGCGCGCACTTTCCGTGCGCCCCAGACAAATGGGAAATCATGAACAATCTGCTGAAGAAAATCGCGCTGAGCGGAACGGCCCTTACCCTGCTCCCAGCCGCAGCATTAGCCGAAACATCCTACCCGCGCATCGAAGCGGTGATCCCCGTCGAAATTGAGCATGACTACGCCTTCGACTCTGACGTACAGGCAAATGAACTTCACAACACATTCGCTGTAATCGAACCCGAAGTTTCAATTCAGTTTTCAGAAAACTGGTCAATCGAAGCGGGTCTGGTCTTCGAAAATGTGAACGATCCTGTTGATGACCGCTTCTTCGAAGATCAGGGTCTCTTCATCGAACAATTATTCCTGCAATATGCAGGTGACAATTTCACTGTGATCGCCGGTAAGTTCAATCCGGTCTTCGGTATTGCGTGGGACCGGGCGCCAGGCATTTACGGCGTCGACTTCGCGGAAGATTATGAGATCACCGAACGCATTGGCTTTGGTGCCGATTACACATTCGGCAGCGAGACATCTGGTGAGCATACTGTCTCAGCATCCACCTTCTTCGCAGACACATCTTTCCTTGCGCAAACACTCATCAACAGCCGTGGACAGCCACGCATCGGTGATGGTGGTCCAAGCAACACGGAAGACTTCTCCTCTTTCGCAGTCAGCCTCGACAGTGAAAGCGTGCCAGCCCTCGGCGGCCTGGGCTACACACTCGGCATCTCCCACCAGGCTGAAGGCCGCGGTAACACAGATGATCAACTCGGTCTGGTTGCGGGCGTGTTCGGCAGCTTTGACATCACAGACGATCTCGCCTTTGAGCCTGTCGTTGAATATGTATATCTAGAGAATTCCGGCGCGACCGTCGCTGACACAGACTATCTGACCGTAGGCGGCGCTTTGGTACACGGACCTTGGAACGTCTCCCTGTCCTACACGGGCCGAAACATGGATCCAAACACAGCCGGTGCTGCCGACGTGGAAGACCACCTCTTCCAGGCATCAACTGGGTATGCATTTGAAAATGGTCTCACCGCTGACTTCGGCTATCGCTTCGCTGAAGAAGGGCGCGTCGACACACACATTCTAGGCCTGCTTTTCACTTACGAACTGGAAGTGTCGACTAACTAAGCCGTCCCAACCAGCCCTATCGATTTAAGGAAAAGAGACATGAACAAATTCTCCTTCGCCCTGGCCGCCAGCGCCCTTCTGGCAACAGCACCTCTAGCGGCAGCAACCGGGGCATCAGCGGCAGAACCAGCTGACATTCTCGCAACCTACGCAGACATTGCAGAGGCCGGTTACACAGACTCGCTAACAACAGCGCAAACACTGAAGGTAAGCATCGTCGCACTCATCGATGAGCCATCAGATGAAACACTGTCTGCTGCAAAAGAAGCATGGGTCGAGGCCCGTGTGCCCTATCAGCAGACAGAAGCCTATCGCTTCGGCAACGTGGCCGTTGACGAGTGGGAGGGCAAAGTAAATGCCTGGCCGCTTGATGAAGGTCTGATCGATTATGTTGATACGGGCGCTTACGGCGAAGAAAGCGATGAAAACGCATTTTATGCGGCCAACATTGTTGCCAACATCGCCCTCACAATCGGCGGACGCGACATTGACGCGAGCAATATCACACCAGATCTTCTCCGGGACCTACACGAGATCGACGATGTGGAAGCCAATGTAGCAACAGGCTATCACGCCATCGAATTCCTGCTCTGGGGTCAAGACTTGAACGGCACCGGCCCCGGAGCTGGCAATCGCCCGGCTTCAGACTACGCTTCTGGTAAGGCTTGCACAGGTGGCAATTGTGATCGCCGCGCCGCTTATCTTCTCGCTGCAACCGATCTCATGATCGCAGACCTTGAAGAAATGGCTGAAGCATGGAGTGACAACGGCTCTGCCCGCGCCGCCCTTGGTGAAGGCAAAGAAGGCCTTGGCATTATCCTTACCGGCCTTGGCAGCCTCTCC
>JAJFGY010000127.1 GCA_021775935.1 Alphaproteobacteria bacterium | reverse complement strand
TTCTGAATGCCGTCAAGGCCAGCCATCATCATTGCTGAGAAAGCGAGATATGGATTGGCCGTTGGGTCCGGGAAGCGAATTTCAATCCGCTTGGACGCAGGCGACGTTCCGTAAGGAATACGGCAGGAAGCTGAACGGTTGCGTGCAGAATAAGCGAGCAGCACAGGAGCTTCGTAACCAGGAACCAGGCGCTTGTATGAGTTTGTCGATGCATTGGTGAAGGCATTAAGCGATTTCGCGTGCTTCAGGATACCGCCAATGTAGTGAAGGCAGGTTTCTGACAGGTCAGCATATTCGTTGCCCGCAAATGTTGGCTTGCCATCTTTCCAGATGGACTGGTGACAATGCATTCCTGTGCCATTGTCGCCAAAGACAGGCTTTGGCATGAAAGTCGCGGACTTGCCGAATGCGTGAGCGACGTTGTGGATTGCATATTTGTAGATCTGCAGGTGATCAGCAACGGTCGTGAGCGTCTGGAACTTCATGCCCAATTCATGCTGAGCCGCAGCTACTTCGTGGTGATGCTTTTCAACTTCGACGCCCATCTCGGCCATCGTCGAGAGCATTTCAGACCGCAGGTCCTGCGCGCTGTCGATTGGGTTTACGGGGAAGTATCCGCCCTTTGTGCGAGGACGGTGACCCATATTGCCCATTTCATAGTCGGTGCTGCTATTGTCCGGCAGTTCGACACTGTCGAGAACGAAGCCTGTATTGTAAGGCGTTGCCGAGAAGCGAACGTCATCAAAGACGAAGAATTCAGCTTCAGGGCCAAAATTGATCGTATCACCAATGCCAGTGCTTTTAAGATACGCTTCAGCGCGTTTCGCGGTGCCGCGTGGGTCGCGGTCATAAAGCTCACCAGTTTGAGGCTCGACCACGTCACAGAAGATCGCAAGTGTCGTCTGAGCATAGAACGGGTCAATAACAGCCGTGTCACAATCGGGCATCAGGATCATGTCGGACTCGTTGATCGCCTTCCAGCCGGCAATGGATGATCCGTCAAACATCTGTCCGTCGGTGAAGAAGTCTTCGTCTTCAATCATTGCGATGTCGAACGTCACATGTTGCATTTTTCCGCGTGGGTCAGTGAACCGAAGGTCCACATATTTCACGTCTTTGTCTTTAATCATCTGTAGGACAGCGGCGGCATCGGCCATAATGTTCTCTTTCCCTGCTGTGTCTTTTAGAATGGCAGGCTTCAGCCTGCCGGTTAGGTTCATGCAAACCCTGAGAAGGGCTTGTGGTCTTAAATAGCTTCGCTGCCGGTTTCACCGGTACGAATTCGAATTGCGTCTTCGACGGTTGAGATGAAGATCTTCCCGTCTCCGATGCGCCCAGTTCGGGCGGCATTCTGGATAGCTTCCACTGCTTTTTCCACGGTTTCGTCATCGAGTACCACCTCGATTTTCACTTTCGGCAGAAAATCGACAACATATTCGGCTCCGCGATAGAGCTCAGTGTGTCCCTTCTGGCGTCCAAAGCCTTTGGCTTCGGTGACAGTGATGCCCTGTAGCCCGACCTCCTGAAGCGCTTCTTTCACTTCGTCGAGCTTGAATGGTTTGATGATTGCCTCGATTTTTTTCATCGTTTTTGTTTCCTGATGCACTTGGCGAGACGGTTTCGCCGCCCTCGGTCCTGGTGCAATCCTGTAGTCCCTCAATGTGGCGCGCCACCGCCGCGCCCGCGGTGATAATTGATTAGCACAAGCTGTGCCAACCGATTGAGCGTCAATAAACGAAATAAAAACAATGACCTAGAGGTCTGACTGGTATCATTCGCTCAAATCATGGGCACATATTGAGCATAAAAAATAGGCAAGTGCATAAAAAACACCCAAATCAGTGCGCGGCCATTATCATTGCTCAAAGTCGAAACCTCTGAGATGCTCCGCGGCACAATAAACCGGCACTTTTGGGGGAAAAATGCGGCCAGGAAACAAGGTCTTTTCAGGGCTCGGGACCACAATCTTCAGTACCATGTCCGCATTGGCTGTTGAGCACGGCGCTATCAATCTGGGGCAGGGGTTCCCTGATGATGAGGGGCCGCTCGAGCTTCGAGAGCGCGCCGCAGAAGCGATCATGGCCGGACCCAATCAATATCCTCCTTCAATGGGAATGGCCGAGCTTCGACAGGCGGTAGCCAACCATGACAACCAATTCTACCGTCTGGGGGTCGATTGGCAGACGGAGACGCTGGTGACCTCTGGCGCTACGGAGGCGCTGGCAGATGCTTTCCTCGCGTTGCTCAATCCGGGCGACGAAGCGATCCTCCTCGAGCCTTTTTACGATTCCTATCTCCCGATGGTCGAGGCGACCGGTGCGCAGGCTGTAACGGTGGCACTTGAGGCACCTCATTGGGATCTTGATCTGGATGTTCTGGCAGCGGCATTTTCGGATCAGACCAAGTTGATCGTCGTCAACACGCCGATGAACCCGACCGGCAAGGTCTTCACAAAAATGGAATTGCAGGGCATCGCTGAATTGGCGCTCAAACATGACGCCTATGTCGTGCTGGACGAGGTGTATGAACACCTCGTTTATGCTGGCGCCGCCCACGAAACGATGATGGCCATACCGGGCATGCGAGATCGGTGCATCCGAATTGCGTCCGCCGGGAAGACATTTTCGCTGACGGGATGGAAAATAGGCTATGTGACCGCTGCGCCAGACTTATTGGCGCTGGTGAACAAGGCCCATCAATTTGTGACATTCACGACGCCCCCCGCCTTTCAGCTCGCTGTCGCTTGGGGATTGGAGCAGGGGCTGAAAGAGGGAGGGACCTACTTTCAAAATCTCGCAACGGATCTGGAACAAAAACGCGACCTGTTATCGAAGGGACTAGTGGCCGTAGGTTTCGATGCTGTGCGTTCTGACGGTACCTATTTCGTGACGACGGACATATCGGGTCTCGGCTACAATGGGACCGACATGGATTTCTGCCAGGAGATCACGGCCAAGGCTGGCGTGAGCGCGATCCCGGTAAGCCCGTTCTACAAACCACGGCCCGGAGGTATAGGGATCCCCAGTAACATGGTGCGTTTCTGTTTCTCCAAACAGCCAGAAGTGTTGGAAGAAAGTGTCTTCCGCCTCAAGAGGTATTTCGGATGAGCGTACCCCTTCGAAGAGAGGCCCTCAACGGAGAGGCAAAATGGCTTGTTGTGTTTCTGCACGGGTTGGGCTCAAACGGGGCTGATCTCATGACGTTTGCCGATTATTGGGCGAAGTCCATGCCTGATGTCGCTTTCTCTGCGCCATCTGCCCCAACGCCTTGCCCCGATGCTCCCCCCAGTTCTGATGGACCAGGGGGATTTCAATGGATACCCAGATTGCCGCCGGGCCATCCGCTTCTTTTTCCTGAGGTTGAGAATGCCGCAGATGAGCTTCAGGCGACGCTCGATCAGGAACTCGCTACAGTGGGACTGCCTGCAGACAGGTTGGCATTGGTCGGGTTTTCTCAAGGCACGTTGATGACCCTGCATGCCGGTCTCAGACAAGCAATCGCACCTGCAGCTTTGTTGGGATATGCAGGTGGTCTTGTCGGGCGCGACCGATTGGCCGACGAGATCACCTGTAAGCCACCCGTCATGCTCATCAACGGCGACGCAGACCCCATAGTCCCGGCGAACGCTCACGCGCCTGCATTGGAAGCGTTACAACAGGTAGGCATCGTCGCAGCTGGACAAATCATGCCGGGCCTTGATCACAGTGTGAACGCCGATGCGCTGATCCTTGGCGCGCGTTTTCTCCTGAGTGCATTCGACTACCGCGAGAAGAACCCCGTTTAGGTCCTTGCGCGACAATCTGCCTTATCTTGAGCCATCTGCCCGTGTGCAACAGTTTGGGTCAACATCAGACCAAACAGAGTTGGAGCCAAACATGGTGAAGCTGATCTTGCGTGCGACCCTTTTTGTGTTGGGTGCCGCAGCAATTTGCATCGGACTCTCGATGATGTTTCTGGGGTCGGGTGCCACAGGGCAGTTCTTTGCAGTGCTGGTCAATTTCATTTTGTCGGAACCGCAAGAACTCGATGGTATGTCAACGCCCAATGTGGATTCAGAGCTTCGGTTTTATGCAGTTTTTTGGGTGGCTTACGGAGTTTTTGTTTTTCGAGCCGCCAACGACCTGACCAAGAACTTGCACCTAGTGCCGCTGTTGGCGGGCCTGTTTTTTGCCGGTGGTGTCGGGCGCGTTCTGTCTCTTGTGACAGTGGGACAGCCGCACCCGCTTTTCATTGCACTTATGATTGTAGAGCTGGCCCTACCTCTATTGCTGATTGGGTTGTGGGCAGCGATCAACCGCCAGCGTTAAGCCGCGGCGGTCTTTAGCCGTCTTCCAAACCAACGCGAAGGAGAGAGGGAAGATCGCGCACGATCTTTCTGCGGTGGGATCTTTACACCCAGTTTTTTGGAAAGCTGATCTGCCCCGCCGATATAGTCTCCGTCTAACCAGATTTGGGGAACAGTCACCGGCGTTTTCTCGCCTATGTGAGCTTTCACGCGCGGGAACATCTCATACATCCGGCCGGGGTTCTTCACGACATCATGGTAGACGTACTCAATACCTGCATCGTCCAGATATTGCTTGGCGCGTGTACAGTGTGGGCACGTCTCTTTCCCAAAAACCTGATTGCCTTCTATTTCAAAACGGTCTTTGGCGATGTTCATGACTTTTTCAGCCAAAACACCGCGATTAAGCGCTTCACCCTCTGACACCACATCACCCTCAACCAGCACAATGGGTGCATGCCAGGCACCCTTGCGTAGAGGTTTCCACCATTCCGACAGCCACTCACGGACCTCAAGCTCAATTGGAACACCGCTCAGTTCATTGGCCATCGTATCTTCGATGATATCGACAGTCAGAGCGCACTCGCCGCAAGGCACCTTAATTTTGAACGGTCCCCATTGTCCCGCCCATCGATAGAGAGTGACGCGGATAGGCTCGGGAGAGGTACTCGTTTCGGTCATGGCGTTCGCCTCAATAGTCAGGTTAACCAATAGATAGCGCGTTGATCGGGGATTCCAATTGAAAACCGGTGACATTCTCGTGATGGTCTGATTGCTGGGTGGCCCTGACCGGTACAATACCCGACGTCAGATTGTGCGCACTGGACAGGGGGCGCCTCATGGTTATCTTCACCGGCAAAAGATCATCAAAGCGAAATAAGCGGGAGTTATCGGATGGTAGATCCACGTACACCCATCCTTGTCGGATGCGGCCAGGTTGTTCAAAAAGAAAAAGACTTGGACAAGGTCAAAGACCCCGCGTCGCTTATGGCTGATGCGGCCAAACTCGCGCTGGCAGATACCAGCATCGCAGATCTGGTGGGCAAGCTCGATACAGTAACCTGCACACGCTTTGTGATCGACAGCCCCGGTAGTCGCGAACTTCCAATCAATCAATACGCGAATTTGCCACAGACCCTCGCCAACAAACTCGGCGCGACGCCCGCGAACACCTGCTATGGCCCAACCGGCGGCAACTCACCCCAGCTCTTGGTAAATTACACAGCCGAACGCATCGCCGAGGGTGATCAGGACATTGTCCTGTTAGCCGGGGTTGAGTGCTTTGGCTCAATGCAGAAGCTTCTGATGGCCGGTAAAACGCCTGAGAGTTGGAACGACGATCCCGGCGGCAATCGGATCGACATAGGATATGAGAAAGAGGGGGCGACCAAGGTCGAGAACCTCCACAAACTTCAGCATCCGGTGAATTGTTATCCGCTCTTTGAAAACGCACTTCGGGGAGAAGCTGGGCGGTCCGTCAAAGATCAACAGATGTTCATTGGCGAATTGATGTCTCCCTTCACGAAAGTAGCTGCCGCCCATCCGCAGGCCTGGTTCCCTGTTGAACGAACAGCCGAAGAGATCGCGACGCCGAGTGATACCAATCGCTATATTGGTTATCCCTATACCAAGTTCATGAACGCTATCATGGCAGTCGATCAGGCAGCAGCCGTTGTTATGATGTCGGTCGAAAAAGCACGTGAGTTGGGCGTCCCAGAAGATAAATGGGTCTACCTTCACGGTTCAGGTGATGCCAATGATCACTGGTACCTGACCGAACGCCAAAACTTCCACTCTAGCCCGGCAATTCGGATGATGGGCCAAAAGGCGTTTGCGCAAGCAGGATGGACCATTGATGAGATTGACATCATGGACCTCTATTCCTGTTTTCCAAGTGCTGTGCAAATCGGCATGAAGGAGCTGGGCATCAGTGCAGGTGATCCTCGGTCCCTCACTGTTACCGGCGGCTTGCCCTATTTTGGCGGCGCAGGAAACAATTATGTCATGCACTCCATTGCAACCATGGTTGAGAAGCTTCGTGCCAACCCGGGGAAAAAGGGCATGTGTACGTCGAACGGATACTACGTGACCAAGCATGGCATGGGCCTCTATTCCACTACGCCTCCAAAAGGCGCCTGGAAGCGGGAGAATCCGGCAAGCTACCAAGCGGAGCTGGATGCAATGGATCATCCTCGTGTCGAGGAAAAACCCAATGGTGCAGCGAAGATCGAAACTTTCACGGTCATGCACGGGCGCGGTGGTCCAGAATTCGGCATCGTAATGGGGCGTCTGGACGCAGACGATGCACGGTTTGTATCTCACGTCACTGCCGATGCGGATATTCAAAGTCTGTTGAGCCAGGAGACCCTTGGGCGTCCCGGTACGGTTGAAAACACTGACACAGGCCTGAACATTTTCACGCTGAACTAGGACATGGCGATACGATAAATCGCTCAGAAGGCGGCTCCCTGAGCCGCCTTTGTTGTCACCAGAGCCAGGTT
>JAJFGY010000126.1 GCA_021775935.1 Alphaproteobacteria bacterium | reverse complement strand
TTCGTCTCACTCCTCATCCACCCAGCCGTGCCGTGCAAGCTGGGGGTGCAATATTCATATTCTGGCTGAACATGGCCTGAAGCCAGTTCAATCAGAGTTAACAAGGACAATTTCCCTAGAATATGGCGGTTTTGACGCCCGGGGATAAGCCTGTCGGCATTTTCGTGGACATTGTGGACGAATTGAGGCGCAGACGAACCGAAATCTCAAGCCCGCACCAGCCAGACGATCACAACACCGAGAGCCAGGGCAATGAGCCCAGAGCGCCGGAGCGTTTCATCCGGCACAGATTGGACCATCGACATCATTCGCTTCAGGCTGCCTGGAAAAGCCGCATAAATGAGCCCCTCCAGAACCAGCACCAAACCAACAGCCGTGATCAAATCAGACATGGGGAACGACCCCACCCGTGGGCGGGGTAACGGGCTTAGCGCCCACCCCGTCCACTAGAATCGCCGAAATAGCGGAAGAAATCGCTGTCTGGAGACATCACCATCGTCGTCGAGTCCCCTTGAAGGCCTTCTTCGTATGCAAGCATAGAACGATAGAATGAGAAGAACTCCGGGTCACGCCCATAGGCTTCCGCAAAAATCTCGTTTCGTTTGGCATCACCCTCACCACGAATGGTGTCTGATTCCCGTTGCGCTTCAGCCACAAGAACAGTCACATCGCGATCCGCACGAGACCTGATACGTTGCGCTGTCTCAGCACCTTGCGCACGAAGTTCCTGAGCTTCACGCTCACGTTCGGTCTGCATCCGGCGATAAACAGCCTGGCTGTTGGCTTCCGGCAAATCCGCTCGACGGATACGTACATCCACAACTTCAACACCGAGATTAGAACTCGCTGTATTGAACTCGTCTTTGATGCGCACCATCAATCCGCTGCGGTCATCGCGCACAAGTGTCTCAAGGCTCTCTTCACCTAAGACATTTCTGAGCGACGAAACGAAGATCGGATTGAGGCGACGTTCCGCCAGCGCGACGTCGCGCACTGACTGGAAGAACTTCAAAGGATCAACGATTTTGTAGCGGGCAAAGGCATCAACCACGAGCCGCTTCTGATCACCTGCGATAATCTCTTCTTCTGGGGAATCGAGATTGAGAATGCGTTTGTCGAAATAAACAACATTCTGGATGAACGGAATCTTCCAGTTAAGGCCTGGTTCCGTGATGGCGACCCGAGGATCACCAAACTGCAATACGAGCGCTTGCTCGGTCATGCGTACGGTGAAAAGAGTTGCGTAGGCCAAAACAACGCCCAAGAGCAAAAGAATGGCTGCGCCTAGTCCAACTGTCCGGTTCATTAGCGGCTCTCCTCTGTTCGCGCGCCTGCACCCGGCGACAATTGATTAAGTGGCAGATAAGGCACGACGCCTCCGCCTCCTTCACCCATCAGAACTTTGTTCATACCACCCAACACACGTTCCATGGTTTCCAGGAACATCCGTTCCCGGGTCACATCTTTCGCGTCCTTGTACTCATTATAGATCGACAGGAAGCGTTGAGATTCACCCTGAGCTTGCGCGACCGTCTGTTCGCGATACGCACTCGCAGACTGGATCAACTTTTCAGCGTCCCCACGTGCTTTTGGCACCACCGTATTCGCATAGGCCTCTGCTTCATTTCGGAAGCGCTCCTGGTCAGCGCGCGCCGCCTGAACATCCCGGAAGGCTTCAATAACGGCCGCTGGCGGATCAACTTTCTGGAGCTTCACTTCCGTCACAGTAATCCCGGCGCCATAGCCATCTAGAATTTCCTGCATGCGTTTCTGAACGGTGATCTGAGCCTGTAACCGGCCGGAGGTTTGCAACACCTGGAACGTTGCCTGGCCAACAACCTCACGCATCACACTTTCAGCAACAGCTTTCACTGTCTGCCGAGGGTCTTCAACATTGAAAAGAAATTCCGCCGCATCACCAATCCGCCACAAAACGGAGAAGTTGATATCGACAATGTTTTCATCACCCGTCAGCATCAGCCCTTCTTTGCCAAGCGCTGGAGATGTTCGTGCACCACGGTTTGCAAACTGGGCGGAGGCATTGCCGCCAACATCAACAGTGTTCACCACCGTCACCTGTGGGGTCAGAACCGTCTCAATGGGGTATGGCAGTTTGAAGTGCAGCCCGGGAGGTTGCGAATAGACATACTTCCCAAAGCGCAAGACCACGCCTTCTTCATCAGTGTTCACCCGGTAGACGGAGCTATAGGCAAGAAGCCCCAGCACAACCAGAGCAAGCACAAGCCATACACCTTTGCCACCAGCACCAGACCCCACGGAGCCGCCGCCGCCGCCCCCACCGGGGATAAAGTCGCGCAGGCGTTCCTGGCCCTTGCGGATCAGTTCTTCAAGATCTGGGGGCTGCTGGCCGCCGCCTCCGCCGCCACCTGAAGGAGGCTGACCCCAGGGGCCTCGGCCGCCGCCATTGCCGCCGTTGCCGCCACCTTGCCAACCGCCATTGCCGTCACCGTTCTGATTGCTCCAGGGCATGGAACTTCCTTTGTCCGTAAATTTCACTGCTGCAGCGCTCGTCTTCAAACAAACGATTCTGCTGTCATTCTTGTCAGAGTAACCGGTGTATTGTCGCAATACACGGCTCATCATTAGTAATTCGACTGCCTCGGCGTTATATGACACTCACTTGTGCGACGCAACGCGCGACACCTGTTCTAAATTGGGTCGAAAGGTCACTTTCGCCACCCTTGCCACCGAATGAATTCTATTGGAGAGCCCGTAAATGGCCAGCCTCGATAAATCAGACATCCTAAACGCTCTCGCAGGTGTGAAAGACCCTGAACGGGGCATGGATGTCGTCACCGCTGATATGGTTCAGGGTCTGGTGATCAAGGAAGGCCACGTGCTCTTCTCGCTGGAAGTTGACCCCAGTCGGGGTCCGGCTTTAGAGCCAGTGCGCAAGGCCTGCGAAGACGCGGTCTACAAGGTCCCAGGTGTGCTGTCCGTCACGGCCGTCCTGACCGCCCATAGCGGTGAAGAGCCGCCAGCAGCCAAACCCGCGCCAAAAACCGCGCCAAAAACCGCGAGTGCTCAGGAGCTTTCTATTCCTGGCGTAAAGAAAATCATTGCCGTCGCCAGTGGCAAAGGAGGAGTCGGCAAGTCCACTGTGGCGATCAACCTCGCCATCGCTCTTGGAAATCAAGGATTGAAGGTCGGCCTGCTTGATGCGGACATTTACGGTCCTTCTGTCCCGCGCATGATGGGCATTGCAGAAAAGCCCGAAACGACGGATGGCAAGAAACTTATTCCCCACGAGAAATACGGCATCAAAACCATGTCCATCGGCTACATGGTGGATGAAGACACGGCAATGATCTGGCGTGGCCCTATGGTTCAATCTGCGCTCATGCAGATGATGAACGATGTGGTTTGGGGCGAGCTTGATGTGCTTGTGGTGGATATGCCTCCTGGAACAGGAGACGCCCAACTCACCATGGCGCAAAAAGTCCCACTCGCTGGCTCAGTCATCGTCTCCACGCCCCAGGAAATTGCCTTGGCCGATGTTCGGCGCGGCATCGCGATGTTTGAGAAAACCCACGTACCTGTCTTTGGCATTGTTGAAAACATGGCCTATTTCGTGAGCCCCGGTTCGGGCGAAAAGACCTTCATCTTCGGCGAAGGCGGCGCACGACGCACAGCGGAGGCTTTGAATGTGCCCTTCCTGGGCGAGATCCCCATCTATCCGGCGATCCGCGAAGGCCTCGACAAGGGCAAACCGATTACGGCCACCGCGCCCGAAAGTGAAGAAGCAGCTCCCTTTGCCCGCCTTGCTCAAGAAGTCGCGGCACATATCACTGGAGAGGCGTCAGAGCGCCCTGCCCCGAAGATCGTCATCGAATAGGAAAGGCGGCCAGACTTTTCAGCCCGACCGCTTCATGAGAACAACCTGATCAGGTCAGCGCCCTGCAACCAGGGTTGCTGTTTCCGCCGTACCATCCGGCGCCGTCAGATCCCACGTGTCTCCAATGTTTCGGGACACAGCTTCAACACAATAAGGCGGTGTATCCGCCCCGGTGGCAAAGCAGGCATTGCTGCCATCAATCGCCCACGTGCCATCTGCCGATGTTCCATCAGGAAGCACCTGGCTATAAGACCCGTCATCATTGATATGCACCGACCGCGTCCCGGCTGGATTTTCGATACTCACTGTGTTGCCATAGAAATTCGCGAACGGGTCTGCAAAGGCTGCCCCCGTCATTGCAAACATGGCCACCATCAAACCGATCAATAATCGCATCTTTTCCTCCCAAGGTTATTGATGCTCGCACCCCGTTTAACACCGGGATGCTGACACATGCCTTGCTGGCTTGAAAAGCAAAAATCCGCCAACGTACTATTTTGGTCTACGTATTGAGATAATTGAGCGGCAAACCGGCACGAGGCCAAGTACATTTCACCAATCGCCCCGTGGACGAAAGTGTCAGGTAGGCTGTCTTAAGATCGTCCCCACCAAAACAGATATTGGTCGTGATGAAATCATCTGTTGGAAAATGCTCAATCTCCCCACCCGGAGAGATCGACGTAATACCACCATTAAAGATGGTCGCAACACAGACATTGCCCTCCGCGTCCACAGCAAGACTATCGAAATAGTTCAGACCTGTTGGATTGCCGATCATGCGTCCATGGTTGGGCGGGCCCGCCGAAATGATGGCGCCTGGCTTTTCAATATCAAAGCCCCAAAGGCGCCCGGCTTCCGTGCTCGCCACATAGACGACCTTCTCGTCCGGGGAGAGGCCCACGCCATTTGGGGTTTCAATCGGAAACACGACTTGTTTGATCGAGGAGCCATCCGGCAGCGCATAATAGAGCGCGCCCAGATCCTTCACCCGCCCGTGGGTCTTCCCTAGGTCGGTAAACCAAAACCCGCCCTGCTTGTCGAACACAATGTCGTTGGGACCATTGAGCAGTATGCCATCGCAGTCACGATAAAGTTCCCTCACCTCGCCTGTCGCGAGATCAACCCGTTCAATCCGGCCACCGGAATAATTGTCGGGTTTTCCGCCAGGAACGGTGAGCCCGTCCAGCTCATGCCACTCAAAGCCCCCATTATTGCAGATATAGACAGCACCATCAGGACCAATGGCCGCCCCATTTGGACCACCGCCAAGATCTGCAACAATTTCAGAGGACCCATCTGGCTGCACGCGGGTCAATGTGCCCCGCTTAATCTCAACCAGCAAAATGCTCCCGTCTGCCATCGCGATGGGCCCTTCGGGAAACTCCAGCCCCGAGGCAATCTCTTCCATCTGCATCACACCAACTCCTGATCGTTTTGTTTTGATCTCGAGAGGGTCGGTCAGCAAAGAGAGGACGTCAACTCAATAGAGAACCACTGAGCGGATGGACTCACCGGAATGCATCAGGTCAAAACCCTTATTGATGTCTTCCAGAGGCATGGTGTGAGTGATCAGATCGTCGATATTGATCTTGCCATCCATGTACCAGTCAACAATTGCAGGCACGTCTGTGCGACCCCGCGCGCCGCCAAAAGCTGTGCCGCGCCAACTGCGTCCCGTCACCAGCTGGAACGGACGCGTGGAAATTTCCTGGCCCGCACCTGCAACACCAATAATGATGCTCTCACCCCACCCTTTGTGGGCACACTCAAGCGCCTGACGCAT
>JAJFGY010000125.1 GCA_021775935.1 Alphaproteobacteria bacterium | reverse complement strand
TTGGAGAAACTCACACGCCTTGATCACTGGTTAGGCGCATTTGGATTTTCCATCGCCCAAATGGCGCGGCCCTTTTTCATCTGGGGCGATTATGATGGTGCGGATATCAAAGCGGCACTTGGCAGTGATGTGTTCAGTTTCCTTATCAAGATGCTTGCGACTGTCGACAGCATAGTGAGCCTGACGCTCATCGCCCTTTTCATCCTCGCAGTGCGCCGTCGTTTCCGGATGCAGTAATCCCACACAAAAGCCGTCACCCCCGGACTTGTTCCGGGGGTCCAGGACGTATCGCTGGGCAGAGGTTCCAAGCCCTGGATTGCCGGAACAAGTCCGGCAATGACACAGAATGTTGGAGGAGCCGCCCAAGCTCGCGACTGCGAGCCGGTGCCACTGCACCGCGCCCGCGCAGGTCCGAGCAAAACGAGCTGACCGGGAGCGAAAAGAACTTCCCTACTCGCACGTCTCGTAGATGCCGATCACATGCAGCGCGTCGGAGCACATGATCCCGCCCCACTGGTAGCCTTCTTGCGCCTCGCCATAAGAGATTTTGAACCAGTAATAGCCGTTCATCTCAATGCCGCTATTCTGCACCAGCACCACCGGTTCCTTGTACTGAAGTGAGTCTATCTGCGGTGTATCAATGCCAGGCCCTGCCCGCACTTTCCCACCAAGCGAAAAACCCATCGCGTTAAGCGGCGGCCACGCCATATCATCTGAGAGGTCGGGCAGCACGCGTGCCTCCTCCTCTTCCAGCACAGGTTCGCCCTGGAAACGACAATCGACGACCTCGTGGCCGTCAGACAGACGGCCTTCATTACCCTTGCCGTGAAACTCAAACTCCCCACCGGTATAGCGAAAGCCGGAGGCGGACGGCGCTGCTTTGAGCTTGGTGACGTCGGGTTCCCCCTCTTGAGGGAAGTCGCCGTCCAACTGATAGACGACACTCGCCTGGCTCGGATCTCTTGAGGAAATCGTAATGGTGTAAGCGCCATCCCCTATCGCGTCACAGGCGAATTGATCATCAAAGGAGGCAAAAGCTGGTGAAAATTGGAGCGGCGTTGCAAGAGCAAGCACGCCGAGGCCAAGTGAAAATCTCATATCGAAAATCCCAATCAAGCTTGCGTCAGCTGCAAGCACCGTACCCGGGATGAGTGTCAGCGCTGATGGACCCTCGGGTCAAGCCCGAGAGTGACAGCAGAGCATAAGGGAAATCACCCAAGGCCACGACCGTGGCCCGGGCGGTCAGCCCGCACACGCGGAGCGCGTCACCAAAGGTGACTGCGCGTGAGCCCTAAGTAAGACTTCCGCAGAACCGCTGAATACGCTGGCAGGCTTCTGTCAGCGCTTCTGTGGACGTTGCGTAGGAAATCCGAAAGAACGGAGACAGGCCAAACGCCGCCCCGTGCACCACAGAGACACCTTCCGCCTCGATCAAAGCAATCGCGAAGTCTTCATCGCTCTCAATCACCTTGCCGTCCGGTGTCTTCTTGCCAATCAGCCCTTCACAGGATGGATAGACATAGAACGCGCCTTCTGGCGTCGGGCATTTAAGGCCGCTCGCCTGATTGAGCATAGAGACCACGAGATCCCGTCGGTCTTTAAAGACAGCCGCCCGCTCCGGGATAAAGTCCTGGGTGCCGTTAAGCGCTTCCACCGCTGCCCATTGGCTGATGCTAGTCGGGTTCGACGTGGACTGGCTCTGCACTTTGGTCATCGCCTTGATGAGTTCCACAGGGCCGGCGCAATAGCCAATCCGCCAGCCGGTCATGGAATAGGCTTTGGACACGCCGTTCATGGTGAGCGTGCGATCATAGAGCTTGGGCTCAACTTGCGCAGGCGTGGCGAACTTGAAATCGTCATAGACGAGATGCTCGTACATATCGTCCGTCAGCACCCAGACAGGGCTATGGCGCAACAACACATCGGTCAGCGCCTTCAACTCGTCATGGCTGTAGGCCGCCCCCGACGGGTTAGACGGTGAGTTGAAAATGAGCCATTTGGTCTTGGGCGTGATAGCCGCTTCAAGATCTGCCGCCGTCAGCTTGAAATTGTTTTCAATGGTCGTCGCCACAGGCACAGGTGTGCCGCCCGCCAGCGCCACAATGTCGGGATAGCTCACCCAATAAGGAGCGGGAATAACCACCTCATCGCCCGGGTTCAGCGTTGCAATCATCGCATTGAACAGGATCGGCTTGCCACCCGGCGCCACAAAGGCCTGCGCAGGTTCGTAAGAGAGGCCGTTCTCGCGCTTGAACTTGTCGCAGATCGCCTGCTTCAGCTCAGGGATGCCGTCCACAGCGGTGTATTTGGTCTCACCCCGGCGGATCGCCTCAATCGCGGCTTCTTTAATGTTGTCCGGCGTGTCGAAATCGGGCTCACCAGCGCCGAGGCCGATTACATCTACCCCTTGGGCTTTCAGGTCGCGCGCCTTCTGGGTCGCGGCAATGGTTGCCGACGGCTGAATGCGGGAAAGCGTGTCTGAAATAAAGGCCATGGAAGTCTCCACTACGAGCGTTTTCAGGATAAGTGGATCCGGCTATCCGTCCGAAAACGCGACAAAAAAGCATCTTGAGCCCGGTTTTGATCCCATCAAAACCGATACGGCTCAGAGAGGAAAATGCGAGGCAGTTCTAAGCCTCAACAGCCGCGCGCGCAACCTGTGAAAGCCAATTTCAGGCCTGTTTCATGGCGCCAGCCAGCGCTTCATTCCCCTCAGCCTCAACAGCTTGGGTAAAGGCAGCCCGTGTGGCTGCATCCCGGTTCTGGCTGAGCTTCCATTTGCCCTCCAGATGCGTGATTGGGATCTCGAACACCACAAGAGCGTCCAACAATTGATCCAGCTTTCCCGCCTGGAGGTCGCCCATGACCCAAGGCGCGTCACGATGCGCTTCCTGAGCTTCTGTCATCAGATGAAGAAGACGGACTTTCTCAGCCCGTCCCTCAACAAGCTTTGGCGTACCTTTCGCGTGAACAATCATGTAATTCCACGTCGGAACGAGCGTCGAACAATCACCCCAACCAGGCGAGATATAGCCATCTGGTCCTTGGAACATCACCAGTGCCAGAGCGGACCCGTCAAAAGCCTGCCAATGGGCATTGGCTTTGGCAACATGCCCATGAAGCACCAGACCGTCCTCTCCCTCTTCAAGAAGAAACGGAATGTGACTGGCCTGCAGATCAGCTGTGACAATCGTGCCGAAAGGATGTGCGCGGATCAGATCCACGAGGGCCGCATCATCGGGCGGACTGAAATGGTCAGGCACGTACATATCTCTTGGTCCTAGTCAGGTTGCATCCAGACGGCCACGCCAGCAATCGCAAGCGCGGCGATACCAACATAGTCGACCATCGCCACCCTGCCGAGTGCCGCATTGGTCTTCCCTTCCAAAGCCTGAAAGACCAGAAAACTCACCATGCTCAACATGCCCGCCAGAAACGCGACAAGCCGAAGGGAAGGCATAAACGCAGCCGCAGCGAGCAGAGCGCCAACCACGCCAAACAGGATTGCCCGATGTCGCATCAATACGGCCATATCAGCGCCCTCAATCGACACCCCATACATGCGCTCAAGCTGGGGAGCGCCCATGACGCCCATCAAAGGCAGGAGATTGATAATCGCCGCGACTAAAAATCCACCGATAAGGATGATCTGCATCTGTATCTCCTATTTTGCAAAAAGGGGCCCGGTGAGCCCCGGACGCCCGGCATCACTCAGGGAAGGCTCATGCTGGCGGGGCACGCCAAACACCGTGTCGATGGGAACGATGCCCGCCCACACTGGCCAAGTGAGGTCTTCCGGTTCTTCATTAGGCGCATCCCCAACGCTCACCTTTGCTGTCACCTGATTAAGCATCAACCGCACCACATAGGTTGCCTTGATCTCTTGGCTGCTCATCGGCCGCAGATGCGCTGAGCGTCCAGGCTCCAAGCGATCAATCATAAAGTCGAGCGCCGCAAGCTTCTCTTCGCCGGTCACAATCTCAGTGGGACCATGCGCGGCGACGGATCGAAACTTCATCGAGTGATGAAAGCCGGACCGCGCATAGACGATAGAATCGATGAGCGTCACCGTCGCGCACATCTCGACGCCTTTCTTTGCCGCCAGACCCAATCCACTTTTGGATGAGGCGTGGAACAGTAGCTCCTCACCACGCCGCGCATAGAAAATCGGGATCACCTGAGGCTCCCCGGCCCCGCCGACATAGCCCATATGGGCAACCAACCCTTGGTCCAGAATGCCGTGAATGGTCGCATGATCGTAATGCGCCCGGTCTGGCGTCCGCCGTGCCCGGTAAGGCTTCTTTGTTGGATAGATCTCAGACATCGAGCGTCCTTTTTGGCCGCATCAAAAGCTCGCCGCCACAGTTCGGACAGACCCGGTCCATGTCATCTGAGCAGGGCACACAGAAGGTGCATTCAAAGCTGCAAATGCAGGCCGCCGCCGTTTTTGCCGTCGGCACCTCGCATTTTTCGCAGTTTTCCTTCATTTCAAGCATAAGGGACCCTTCCTCTCCCGTGTCGAATTGGCCCCATCCTGCCGAAACATTGGCTCCTAAATCAGACCCAATTTGTGATTATATTGAGGGCCAATCAAAGTGGGCCCAATCGTGGACCAAAAAGCCGGGACTTGAGGAGAGACATAATGGGGCAATCCATCGCGCTGGTTGAACCGATCAACCTCGACAGAACCGCTGAGCGGCCGCTGCAGTGGCAGCTTTATGAGAGCCTGCGTCTCGCCATTCTTGATGGTCGCCTGACCGCAGGTCAGCGCCTGCCATCAAGTAGAGCGATGGCAAACGATCTTGCACTGGGTCGCAACACAGTCGTCGCCGCCTACGAGCAGCTTGCCGCCGAAGGCTACGTGCTTTCGCGCACAGGGGCCGGGACAGAAGTCGCCGCCCTCCCACCGGAAACAGTTCTCGAAGTGGGCCGCACAGAAACCCAAAACCGCAAGCAGGATCCTCGGCGTCATCTCTCCAATCGGGGCGAGGCCACCATTGCTATCAAACGGGCGAGCCCCCGCTATGAGAAATTGGCTGCCCTGCCTTTTCAACATGGTCTTCCGGCGATGGACTCATTTCCCCGCGACACCTGGGCACGATTGCTCGCCCGGCGTGCGCGCCAACCTCAGTCTCGTCTGTATGACTATCAGTTCGGTCCGGGCTTCCCGGCCCTGCGCGAAGCGATTGCAGCTTATCTGGGCGCAGCACGGGGCGTGGTCTGTGGACCGGATAATGTAATCGTGACGGCGGGTGCTCAGGCAGCCCTCGACCTCGCTGCCCGCATGACCCTGGACCCGAACGATCCCGTCTGGATTGAAGACCCGGGCTATCTCGGTGCGCGCGGCGCCCTTCAAAGTGCAGGAGCCAATCTCATTCCAGTCCCCGTTGATGGCGAAGGCATGAACCCGGACGCATTGCAGGAGGGCACAGAGGATCCGAAGCTTATCTACGTCTCCCCCTCCTACCAGTTCCCTCTGGGCGTCACCATGAGCCTCAACCGACGGCTGGCTTTGCTCGAACGCGCAAAGGAGACAGGCGCCTGGATCCTCGAAGACGATTATGACAGCGAATATCGATATACCGGTCGTCCGCTTGCCGCCCTACAGGGACTCGATGGCACCGGCGGCGTAATCTACATGGGCACATTTGCCAAGACGCTCTTCCCGGCACTGCGCGTCGGCTATCTGGTTGTGCCCGACAGTCTGATCGACGCCTTTACAAATGCCATCCGCATGACGGGCCAAAGCCCCGCCCCTGCCATTCAGGCAGCGCTCGCTGACTTTATGGATGACGGACATTTCACCGCCCACATTCGCCGCATGCGCACACTCTATGCCAGCCGCCAACAGCATTTGATTGATGCGTTGAAACGTGAGACCGGCGACATGTTCACCGTGCCGAAACTGGAAGGGGGTATGCAGCTTGCGGCCTACCTCAAAGACGATGCCGATGACGTGAAAGCCGCAGAAGCGGTGAACGCCGCGCGCGTCTTCACAACACCGCTCTCAGGCTACTACCTCAAAGATGCGCCCAAGCGCGGTCTCTATCTTGGCTATGCAGGCGTGCTTGAGAGCGACATTGATCGTGCCGCCAAGAAGCTTGGCCACGCCATGATCGATGCAGGTTTTTAGTTCAAAGAAGAGTGGTTCCATGCGTCTCTACAACATGGCCGATAGCGGCAATTGTTACAAAATCCGTCTCTGTGCCGCACAAGTGAATCAGTCCTTAGATCTGATTCCAGTTGATATTCTCAAAGGCGAAAGCCGGACGGATGCGTTTTTACAGAAGAACCCCAATGGCCGCGTGCCCACCCTGGAATTGGATGACGGGACCTTTCTGCCTGAGTCCAATGCCGCCATCTTCTATCTTGCAGAAGGCACACCCCTCCTCTCAAACGACAGGCTCGTCCGCGCTCAAACACTGCAATGGATGTTCTTTGAACAATATAGCCACGAGCCCTATGTAGCCGTCGCCCGTTTCTGGAAAAGCATTCAGCCCGGCGGCGAAGCAGAA
>JAJFGY010000124.1 GCA_021775935.1 Alphaproteobacteria bacterium | reverse complement strand
TGGGTTCTGGGGCGGAGGGTCGATTTGGCGTCAGATTGGCTCATTTTTCCATTTCCCAAACAAAAAACCCCGATCGGACGGATCGGGGCTCTGCCTCCCGACCTTTTAGCGAATTATTTTACGTGGCCGCAAGCCGATCGGCTCAAATCACCACGGGATCGAGAAGCATATAAGGACGGCTTGGTCCCGCAGTCAAGGGGGG
Source organism: Alphaproteobacteria bacterium (assembly GCA_021775935.1). GTDB lineage: Bacteria > Pseudomonadota > Alphaproteobacteria > Parvibaculales > Parvibaculaceae > Mf105b01. The sequence continues at coordinate 12,020 of JAJFGY010000124.1, read as the reverse complement.
TTAGAGCTTGGTTCGGGAGCAAGCCCCGCTTATAACGGGTCCCCAACGTGGCTTTATGACGGATTTACCGGCACAGATGACCAAATCGGCGAGCGATCTTTTTCCAGACCATGACGGCGGCAAGCCGAACGTGGCCCGTGGTGGCGCGGCACATGCGACCGGCATTCTGCCTGCACATGCGATCCGGGCGCTGGTGAAGGATCAGCAGATCTGGGCAACACGCGAGATTGATGAGGATCAGGTTCAGCCAGCCAGTCTTGATCTGCGCTTGGGTGCGACGGCGTACCGTCTGCGGGCGAGTTTTCTTCCAGGGCCCAATTCAAGCGTCATGGAGAAAGTTGAAGCCTTCTCTTTCCACAAAATCGATCTGAGCGAAGGTGCTGTGCTGGAAACTGGGTGCGTCTATCTCGTGCCATTGATGGAAGCTTTGGCTCTGTCAGAACGCACAAGCGCCAGCGCTAACCCCAAAAGCTCAACCGGACGTCTCGACGTTTTCACGCGCTTGATCACAGATCATGGGTCTGAGTTTGACCAGGTGGAGGCGGGGTACAAAGGGCACCTCTATCTGGAAATCAGCCCCCGGTCTTTTTCTGTGTTGGTGCGGGCGGGTTCAAGGCTCTCCCAGATCAGGTTTCGGCGTGGCCAGCCAACCCACACCGACATCGAACTTCGCACGCTGCATGAGCAAGAGCGGTTGGTTGACGAGGTCGTGGCCGACATTGACGGCGGCTTGGGATTGAGTGTTGATCTGAAAGGGGATGGCGAAACCGGGCTGATCGGGTACCGGGCCAAGCGCCATTCTGGCTTGATCGATGTCGACTTGCGCGACGGATACGAGGTTCTTGATTTTTGGGAACCGATTTACGCACGCTCAGACGGCGCGCTGGTGCTTGATCCGAACGAGTTTTACATTCTGGCCTCAAGGGAGGCTGTTCATGTCCCAGCGTCCCACGCGGCAGAGATGGTGCCCTACAACCCGTTGGTGGGGGAGTTTCGGGTGCACTATGCCGGCTTCTTTGATCCGGGCTTTGGCGCGCGCAGCGCTGGGGGCTCGGGCAGTCGCGGCGTACTGGAAGTGCGCAGCCATGATGTGCCCTTCATTCTCGAGCATGGACAGACCATTGGCAGGCTTCTCTATGAACGTCTGACGGATGTGCCCACAGAGCTCTATGGTCAGGGCATCGGCTCGTCCTATCAAAAGCAGGGCCTGAAGCTCTCCAAACATTTTAAAGCACCGTAACTGGTAACAATCAGGTGCCAGGCCCGTGTCGGGCGCCTGCAATTGAAAACGACCAGAGCGCGGAAGGAACGCGACGATGAACTTGTCTCACTGCCATAACTTCCAGGATTTCAGAAAGCTTGCAAAGAAGCGCCTGCCGGGGCCGATCTTTCACTACATTGACGGCGCTGCTGACGATGAAGTGACCTATCGGCGAAACACGGCTGCATATGAAGCCTGCGACCTGGTGCCCAATGTGTTGTCGGGTGTTGCAGATGTTGATCTGTCGGTCGAAATTTTCGGCAAGAAACTGGGCATGCCTGTCTATTGCGCACCGACCGCGTTGCAACGTCTATTCCATCATGATGGCGAGCGCGCCGTTGCGCGGGCCGCAGAAAAGCATGAGACGATGTTTGGTGTCTCCTCGCTGGGGACCGTGAGTGTGGAAGAAATTTCTGCGATGACGGACACACCCACAATGTTTCAGTTCTACTTCCACAAAGACCGTGGTCTGAATGACAGCATCTTGGAACGGGCCAAGGCTGCGAAATTCGACGTGATGGCACTGACGGTTGATACAATCACAGGCGGCAATCGTGAACGGGATTTTCGCACGGGCTTTACATCGCCTCCGCGCCTCACCCCCCGCAGTCTGATGAGCTTTGCCACGCATCCCAGATGGGCGATAAATTACTTCACCCATGCCAAGTTTGAGCTTCCCCACTTGCAGGACCATGTGAGTGAAGGCACCGATATTGCGACGTCCATTGGCGACTATTTCTCCACAATGCTTGACCAGTCTATGAGCTGGAAAGATGCCGAAGCGCTCTGCGCTAAATGGGGCGGGCACTTCGCCCTGAAGGGCATTATGAGCGTTGAGGATGCCAGGCGGGCTGTTGATATTGGCTGTACGGGTATCATGGTGTCGAACCATGGTGGCCGCCAGCTGGATGGGGGACGTAGCCCTTTCGATCAGCTTGCAGAGATTGTCGATGCCGTTGGCGATAAGATTGACGTGATTTGCGAGGGGGGCATTCAGCGTGGCACCCACGTGCTGAAAGCTTTGTCTGTGGGGGCAAAAGCCTGCTCAGGTGGGCGGCTCTATCTCTATGCGCTTTCTGCGGCGGGACAGCCGGGCGTCGAACGGGCGCTTGATCTGCTGCGCGAAGAGATTGAGCGCGATATGAAACTGATGGGGTGTTCATCCGTTGATCAGTTGAACCGCAACAATCTGCGCTACCGCTAAAGCATTTCCAGGGTAATTGGTGGCCGGTTCTCCCTCCGAAGATGCGACAAAAGACGAGGGTGGAAGCGGCCCGAAAGCCGCTTCCGTGATGCTTGGCACCGGTCAAAGATTGTTCGGATTGCCGTCGTAGATTTTGAAGTTGGTGTTCCCAACACCTGGTTCACCAACGCGGGTCAGATTGCCATCAGCATCTGCTTCATAGTCAAAGCAACCGCTTGAGCGATCAGAACCCAGATTTACACAGAACTTGCCGTCCTCGACAGTCCAGGCGCCGCCGTAACTTGTCCAGTCTCCGACCTGGTTACACGGGCGTTCTTCACCCAGAATTTTTCCGTCTGTTGTGTAATGTTCGCGGAAAACATTCCGTGCAGCGCCGCACTCACGGTACTGGCCTTCAATCGTATTGCCGACAATTATCCCGGCCACCTGGTGGCCCGGCATATAGACTTCTGCCATCGAGGGGGATGCGACGACAAAAAGGGCTGCAGTAAGCGCAGCTAAAAGATGGGTTTTCATGCGTTTTACCCTTGGGTTTGAGGCCTCCCAGCTCTCTCAAGGCGCATAATCTGCCTTAGGCGCCGTGGGCGCCTTGATCCGTATCAAGATGATGGAGAAATGTGGATCGAGCAGCTCGGAGGGAGCCCGATGCGCTTAGCCGCGTCATCGTGACCGGCAAGCTTGTTGGGGGCGTTAAGGAACGCATGTTTGCGCAGCTTTAGTGAGGTGTGGTCAGGCGGTGCAGGATCCGCCACCCAGCACGCAGAATTTGGCGCAGTGCCGATGGTTTAGCGCCACATCGCGAGACGCTTCCGATAGGGAGGTACCTAAGTCAAACTGGGGGTCGTAGGGCAGGAGCGTACAGGCAGCGACGCTGGGGCTGGGCGCCCCTTTGTGTTTGACAACCATACGACTGGTCGCACACATCATATCAGTCGGATTGACGTTTAAGATTGACCAGCAGGCAGTAGTGATCTCCGGCACGTCGACCGCCTCATCCATTTCAGGAAACAGAATGAGAGCAAGGGGGTCGTCTGCATCTATGGAGAGGTTCTGTTCGGCAAAGAGCGCGGCATAACCGGCGCGCGAGCTGGCTTCGTCTTCCCCCCAGCAGGTGCGGCCGGCAATAGAAATCTGAGCACCGAGCGAACTCAGAAAGGAAAGCCCTTCCATTGCCTTTTTAAACGCACCTGGTCCGCGTTCTTCGTCATGCAGTTTGATCGAATAATGATCAAGGCTCACCCGAAAGGTGAGCTTCAGGCGATGGTCGGTGACGAGTTGCGCAACCTTTTCTTTGACCAGAGGTCGAAGCAGCGGCTGCATCGCATTTGTTAAAACCAGAGCATCAAAACCCCGGGTGAGCGTGTCCTCGAGAATGGCACCCATCGCTGGGTTCATGAACGGTTCGCCGCCCGTGAAACCAATCTCACTTGTGCCAAGACCGTCGCGCTCAATCTCATCCAGATAGAAAGCCACGTCCGCTGCTGTCAGATAGACCAGCCGATCATTCTTGGGACTGGATTCAATGTAGCAGCTCGCGCATTCAATGTTGCAGAGCGTTCCGGTATTAAACCAGAGTGTTTCAAGCGCCTTAAGGCTCACATGCGCGCGTGCCTCACCCTTCGCTGTAATCAAGGGATCAGTAAAAGGCGCGAGAGCATCTCCCGCTAGGGATTGAGATTGATCGTTCATGGAGAGATCATACCATTCTCTCCACGTTCGACGGCAAATTCATCCTGCCGCTGACAGAAAATTGATCGACCTTACGAAGCGGCATCAACCACATTGACAATAGGGATCTGGATGCATTTGGCGAGATTGTGCCGTCCGCTATAGATCGTGTGAGCAACAAAATAGACAGCGTCCTCTGGGACTTCCGTGCCCTGCGGAATTTCCATGGTTATGGGTGTCCCGCCATCAGCGACCATGGACATGACCACATGGCCAGTATCACGAAAACCTTTGCAATCGCCGTCATGATCGCCATTTCCAGCATCATCCTGGGTGCCAGGGTCGCCGACCTCAAGCCCCCAATGAACCATATACATATCAACGCCAGTCTCATCCACCGCGCGGCCCAGGGTCACCGTTCCGCCAATGGTGTCGCTTGGGTCCGTATCTGCGAATGCGAGTGTTGTGGGGCCGTAATTAACGCCTTCCACCCGCGGATAAATGAGGTCAGGGCCGCCAATTTTTATGACGCCATAGCCCGCGACCGCGACAACACCGAGCCCAATTAGTCCTTTTGCCCACCAACGCATTGCTTTCTCCCCAAAAAGCCCAGCTGCCGAGGCAGCCGGCAAGTGTCTGCTAAACCGAAATACCATCTTGCGCCCATGGCCATCGGGGCGCTAGTAAAAAGGGCTGAGCGGGCGTAGCTCAATGGTAGAGCAGAAGCTTCCCAAGCTTAAGACGGGAGTTCGATTCTCCTCGCCCGCTCCATGAAACCGTGAAGGGGAAAGCTTATGGGCGTGACTATTCTGACACCGATTTTGGTTCTGGTTAGCTGGACACTGATTGTCTGGCTGTGGATGTATGCGCGCCGTATTCCGGCTATGACGGCAGCGAACGTCGCCCCTCAGGACGCGCAACATCCCGGAGCGTTGGCCAAACTCTTGCCATCAGAAGTTCAGCGGGTTGCAGACAATTACAATCATCTGCATGAACAACCGACCATCTTCTACGCCCTGATTGTCTACAGCCATCTGGCGGGCGTGTCAGACCCGCTCAATATCGGTTTGGCTTGGGGCTATGTTGGACTGCGGATTGCCCATTCAATTTTGCAGAACACGGCAAATATCGTCGCGATGCGTTTTGCTCTCTTTTCGCTCGCAACGCTTACGCTGATGGTGATCGCTGTGCGTAACCTGCTAGCGCTTGGCTAAGCTTTTACCGACTTTTCGCGGCGATCATCTTTCTGGGTGAGCGCCGCGTCTTTCCGTCTGCGTCGATCAGGCCCGGCAAAGCTATCTGCTTTGACGAAGTCGCGACTGTTTTTAATCGAGTATTGAATCCGTCCAAAGAGCTGCTGCGCAGAAACCGGCTTGGAGAGGAGTTCAGTTGCGCCTGCATCTCGAGCAGCCGCAATTGTCTCGACGCTTGGATGGGCGATGAGGACAATGATCGGCAATGCGGCATTGGGAATGCCGTTGCCGGTGCGGACGTGGCGTGTGAACGAGAGCCCGTCAACCGGGTCCATACCGCTATCGACAATGGCAAAATCGATCTCCGATGTAAGGAGGGCTTGAGCGGCCTCATTGCCGTCTCGAGCTTCTACGATCTCTGTGATCTCAAACGCCTTCAACTGCTGGCGGAGAACCGTCAGCATGTACCGGTTTTCTTCGGCGATCAAAAAACGCAACGCTGATAGATCCACGTTGGGCATTTAAGAACCAATCCTATGATTAACCACAGCCGCGTAGCATTTGTGTCTCAATGTTATGCTCAAAGGATTACCTGAGTGTTAGCGTTTTACCATAGGATTACATGGCGCTGGGTCATTCATCATCGCCGCGTCGCTTCCGGTCAGTATAAGGCTTAGCGCGCAATCGACGTCGATCTGGGCCTGTATAACGGGACGTTTTGATAAACCGCCTTTCGGTTTGGAGGAGCGATTGGATGCGTTGATAGAGATTGTTTGCGGAGATCGGTTTGCGAACAACGTCTGTTGCGCCCGCGTCCCGCGCTTCCTCAATCCGCGCCCGCTCCGTATAGGCGGTTAGCAGCAGGATAGGGAGTTCGGGGTCATAGCTGTCTTTTGCCGTTCGGATAAGGCGAATGAAGTCGAGGCCGTCGAGCGGTTCCATCAGGTAGTCAACAATGGCGATATCGATCGGTGAGGAGCGCACAATCTCGAATGCGTCCGCTGCGTCGCGGGCATCGTGCACAGTTCCAGCGCCTAGGGCCCGCAACAACTCCCGCAGTATGGAGATCATGTGATGATTGTCATCAACGACCAGAAAGGAGAGGGGGGCTAGGTCGAAATCGCGCATGGATGGCCTTCAACATCACATCCTTGATTGCACGCAAAAGTGCAAAGGAAGAGGGGCCACCCGTTATGAGAGTATATCTTTGGAAATATTAATCACCGGTTTATGGCGCCTTATCGGTGGGTGGCCTGCGTCGGCGGGCACGGGCGATATAGAGGGGAACCATTGTGCTGATGCCGTGATCTGTTTTTTCCCAGTAGTGAGGCTTAAAGAACAGCTGATACAGAGCTTTGAAGGCGCCAGCAGAGATAAGGAGCCAATAAATCGGCATCGTCAGCGCATGCCCTGCCAGCCCGGTTAGGCCACGCGCATGAGCCCCCACAAGACCCGCAATCATGGCAGCGCTAAAGCCAATCAAAAGGACGCTTACATTTAGGAGGACCATCAGGAGGGGCCCCAATGTGTCGGTCGGCGAGACTCCGGTGAAGAAAATCCACAGGAGCAACACATAGAAGACGGGGTGAGCCAGGGCGGAGAGTAAAAATCCACCAGTAACGATCTGAAGAACGAGGAAGCCCGTTGGACCAAGTGTGGAGAAGGTGCGGAACGGCTGACGCATGCGGACGATATAGGTTTGCATCCAACCTTTGAGCCATCGCGACCTTTGGCGGATCCAATTGGGCAACTGACAATTGGCTTCTTCGTAGGTTGTCGTAGAGAGGACGCCGGTCGTATAGCCCTGCTCATGGAGCCGAAATCCGAGGTCAGCATCTTCAGTCACGTTGAAAGGATCCCAGGCGCCAACTTTTCGAAGCACAAAGGTTCGGAAATGCGTCGATGTACCGCCAAGGGGAAAGGGTAAGCCGAACCGGGCAAGGGCTGGCACAAGCAGATCAAAAAGCGCCGCATATTCAATAGCAAAGTGGCGCGTCAGCCAGTTTTCATTCCAGTTGTAGTACGCCAGCGGTGCCTGCACGCAGGCAAGCTGAGGTCCGGCAGCCTCGAAGGCACAGGCTGCTTCGCGCAACTGACCTGGACCGGGAATGTCTTCGGCGTCATAGACAACCAAAAGATCGCCGCGCGCGAAGGACAAAGCATAGTTACATGCCTTCGGCTTTGTCATTGGTTGGGAGGGTGGCACAAGGATGAGTTCAACAGTGCCAGGAAGTGCCATGGCGCGTGCAGCAGAGAGTGTCGCCTCATCTGCTTCTTCCAGGATCAGCTTGATGTCGAGTTTTGCGGGCGGATAATCAAGCGCGCCAAGAGCGTCCATTAAGATCGGAAGAACTTCTGCCTCACGCAAAAGCGGAATCATAATTGTGTAGAGAGGCAGGTCGCGATCGGGAATTTGTCCACGTGGCGACAGGGCTGCTGGAGGTGCCGTGCGCGCAAGGCCAACGGACAGAAGGCGCAAGAGGGCGAGCGCCATAAAGGCGACCCCGGTTGCAATGTTTAAGGTCAAAAGGCCCGCACCTGGAAAGAAGAAAATGGCCGCAAGGATCACGCAACACGCCAGAGCAAAGAAGGCGCGTTTGGGCAGTGAGAGCAAGTCGCGCGCTGAAGCGGAAGGGGTTCGACGCCAGAGTGAGGACCGAGCCCTGTCTGTCAGGGTCCCGCTGAAGGTCGCCTGCACGGTCCGCAGGATATCAAGCGGTGCAGTCTGGTAGAGCAAAAAGGCTTGTCCGGTTTTCTCCTTCAATGCGGCTGCAGCTGCCTCAAGGTCAACGGCAACATAGGCGGGCGTCGTTGCCACCGATTTCCAGGGAAGACATTGGTGCCGCAAATAGAAGTTGAGGTCTTCTGGATCAAGAAGATTTGGGTCGGGCGGGCTGAGCAGCAAGTTGACAAAGGAAACACCCCGTTGTGCTGCAAGGGCACGATAAAGGTCGAAGGCACGAACATCGCCGCTGCCAACCAGCTCCTCGCCAACGCGGCATCCTGAAACAGATTGTCTCTCAACGGCATCGGACAATTGTTCGTCGCTGGCATCGCCCCGCTGCTGGAGGATCTGTCCTAATTTTACTGGCTGGTCAGTGAAGCGCGATTGGGCATCTTCAAAGCCTTGCTTTGCCTCTGTTGATCTTGTTTCCCCGATTTTACCAAACGCATCATCGGCGTTCTCCATCGATGCCCCACCAAATAATAAACTTAATAATTTATGATAAAACGCCTTATTCCCTTTGCAATACAAGGTTTTAGATAGGTATGAAAGGGTGCACACCCTTAGGTTGATTCCGAGCATTAACGTTAGACCCGAATTGATATGCCCAAGGCTGGACCCGGAAGGGCCAGTTCGGCATTCTCCGCCCATGCGATGGCTCCTCTTAATAAATCTGTTGGCGGTTGTGCTCTTGAGTGGGGCGGTCGCAATCGTTCTCGAAGGCACACCGCTTGGGATCGGTGGGACGGGCCCAAGCCAAGAGGTCGCGCGCGTGAATTCGGACGGCGCGCCCGAGGACGAAACCCAGCAGGACGAAACCGATAAGGGTGACACTCCAGGGCGGGGTTGGGATAGAAAGGGCCATGTATCCGACCCCACGCCAGTGGCGCCAATGCAAGTGGGGTCAAACCCGGCAGAGCCAATTCCAGGTGAAGCAGATGCGCTCGACCCAATAGCTCCCCCGTCAGGTGAAGAGTTAGCAGAGCTTGAGCCGCGCGCTGAAGAAATTGAAGACGTTCTGATTGCAGCGCCTGGTGTCCCGCTGCCGCTGCCTGCTCCCCGTGAAGTCGTGACCCAGGAGCTCCAAACACCTGAAGCAATTGTCTCTGTGGAACCAGATGTCGCAGCGGTTGAAGTGCCCTCGCCTGTTGAGCTGGCTGAGCCAGAGCCCGTTCAGGCGCCAAGGCCGCTGAAAATAGCGACTGAAGGAGATTTCGCCCCGTTCAACTTCTTGAACGAGACAGGAGAGGTCTCCGGTTTTGACGTGGATATTGCAAAGGAACTCTGTCGGCGCCTGACAAGGGAGTGTGTCTTTTTGACAAAGGGCTGGGCAGACCTTGTTCCTTCGTTGCAGCGCGGAGAGGTGGATCTCATCGCGGCATCAATGCGCATTCCCTCAGTGCGCCGGGCAGGTCTAGCCTTCTCAGATCCCTACTATGGGTCACGGGGTCGGTTTGTAACAGCGCGAGGAGCGCAGATTGTCGGCATTGGTGCTCTGCAGGCATCCGGTGCACAGATCGCTGTACAGCAGGGGAGCCTTCATGAGGCCTACCTTCGGCAAAATCAGGAAGGCTCGGAACTTCGTGCGGTACCATCGCTCGACGCAGCGTTGGAACTTGTCAGCAATGGCACTGTAGAGGCAGCGTTCGGAGACAATGCGGCCATCTTGCAATGGATGAAGAATACAAACTGTTGCGCACTGCTCGGGACTGCTGTGACCGACACAAAATTCTTTGGCGATGGGATCGGTCTGGTTTTGCGCGAGAGCGATTTAGAGCTGACCGCCGCCGTCAACAAACACTTGCAAGAGATGGCTTCGGACGGAACGAGTGCGACGCTCTCGGAGCGATATTTCAGCGGTTCAATTTACTAGCCCACATCAGCTGTTCTGCATGAGCTCACGGGGTTTTCCGTAGAAGGCAACATGCCCGATCGCCTTCTTAACATCGCACCATTTATCGATATCAAACTGAAAAACGGCAAGGGCTCCGGTCGGAAAATGATCAGCCATACGCCCTGACGTTTCCTCGCTATCTGCGTCCGACAGCTCTACAGCGAGCATCTCGAGCCCGGGATTGTGTGCAACGATGAGCACCGTATCGTTCTTGTCATCCAGTTGCTGGACCGCTTTAAGCAATGTTGCGGGCATCGCCATATAGAGATCGTCGCGATAGTCGATCACGCAGTCACCCGACAGTTTTTCAGCCAGAGGTTTAATCGTAGAGCGCGCACGAACGGCGGTCGAACACAGCGCATGATCCGGCGTCCAGCCCTGCTCAACAATGAAGTCGGCAAGAAACGCGGCCGATTTCACGCCGCGCCCATTGAGCGTGCGCTGAGCATCCTCAAGTTCCGGGTGGTTCCAATCCGATTTTGCATGTCGCATAAGGCACAAACGTTTCATGACCCGTCTTTCTCATGCAGGGCGTGGAAAGGCAAGCCCAGGCTCCATATGATCTTTGTCGGCGCGTCATTTTGATGTTCAGGAAGCCCGATTTCCATATCGAGATGGCCCTTTTTTGGCGCATCGCAGTACGTCCCAAAAATCCGATCCCAAAAAGAGAAGTTGAAGCCAAAATTGCTGTCGGTTTCTGATCGGATCACGGAGTGGTGGACCCGGTGCATGTCTGGGGTGACGAAAACACGGCGGACCCAGCGATCGATCAAGGCAGAGATACGAACATTCCCGTGATTAAAGAGCGACGTCGCATTGAGGACAATTTCGAACAAGATGACCGCGACAGCCGGTGCGCCCAGGGCAATGACAGCCGCAATTTTGATCCCCATGCTCAACAGAATTTCGATGGGGTGAAACCGGATACCAGTTGAAGTGTCGATATTGGGATCAGCGTGATGAACTTGGTGCAGTCGCCAGAACAATGGCACATGGTGAAAGACGACATGCTGCGTATAGATCAGAAGATCAAGCGCTAGGAATGCGAGGACACAGGCGACAACAAAGGGCAGATCGACAAGATTGAGCAGCCCCAGCGACTGGCTTTCTGCCCAGGTTGCTGCACCCACGGCCAATACGGGAACGAGCACCCGCAACACCAGACCATTGACGATGCTAAGCCCGAGATTGGTGGTCCAGCGCAGGAGTTTGGAGTAGGTCGTCGGACGTCGGGGTGCCAGGCTCTCCCAAATTCCCATTGCGATCAGGACACCAAGAAAGACTCCAAGGCGAAGCGACGGTTCAACACTGAGAAGAACATCTTCCATCACCTGAGCCTAAGTTTGAAAAAGGAGGATAGCCTCGCTAATTTAGAGGGTAGCGTGTCGTGCCCGAGCACCACGTTCAATCGCAGCCGCAGACAGTTTCTCAATGCCCAGCGTGTCGCGGAGAATTTGCAGCAGGCGCAGTTCCTCCTGCCCAACAGCGAGGTCGGCGGCTGCCACATCGACTGCAAGCGCATAGGCTGTCTCGTACATGTGTGGGGGAAGGGCATCCCGCGCCAGACCGAAGACAGCGTCCAAACCACCTTCTTCAGCCAAGATAGAGGCGCACTCTTCCGCAACGGAGACGAGCCGCTCTGGATTGAAGTCCTTAAAAACCGGCAGGTTGGTGACGATATTGCCGATTTTGCGGGTTTCATTATCGCTGATCGCGGCATCAACGGCCGACATGGTCACCATGACGTAGATGAGAGCGGTGTGGGGGTTAATCGTCTGCGACATGAAACAAGCCTATCTCTTCAAAAGCGCCGGATCTGCGTCTTGCAGAAGGGCAGGGACACGCAACTTAGGAAGCCGGGCGCGGAAGAGCAAGGGGCCAGGAGAAGCAAGAATTCAAGGGTTTGTGAGGAATTTTCGCATTTCGACAATGGTTTCGGCGAGACTAAGCCGTTCAATAGGCGTTTCAGGTGGAAAGGCGGTGGTGAGCCGGGTCGGTAAGCGGTTGTCCAGAAGCACAAATACACCCTTGTCCGTTCCGGTACGGATCAGGCGACCGAAGGCCTGCTGTAGGCG
>JAJFGY010000123.1 GCA_021775935.1 Alphaproteobacteria bacterium | reverse complement strand
CATAAACCTTGTCCAGAGTCTCACGAAGAGCAGCTGTGCTGTTCTCACGCTGATAGATTTCCAGCGCTTCCGTCACCTTCCGGCCAATGCCGTGCGAGGCCCAACCCAAATGGGTTTCAAGGATCTGCCCAACATTCATTCGGCTTGGCACCCCGAGAGGATTGAGCACCACATCAACAGGCGTGCCATCTTCCAGGTGAGGCATGTCTTCCATCGGCACGATGCGAGAAATCACACCCTTATTACCGTGACGACCAGCCATCTTGTCACCAGGTTGAAGCTTACGCTTCACAGCAACAAAGACTTTGACCATCTTCATCACGCCAGGTGGCAACTCATCGCCGCGCTGCAGCTTATCGACCTTGTCTTCGAAGCGTGCCTCAAGACGCGCTTTCGAATGATCGTACTGACGCTTCAGAGCCTCGATTTCGCCCCTGGCTTTTTCATTGCCAACAGCAATCTGCCACCACTGACCGTTAGAAAGCTCATCGAGATCAGACTTGCTGATCTTGGAACCTGCAGCCAATGCCGCTGGGCCTGACACAGCTTCCTTGCCGATCAAGATTTCCTGCAGGCGGCCGTAGACGTTCCGCTCCAGGATGGCGAGTTCGTCATCACGGTCTTTTGCAAGACGTTCGATTTCATCACGTTCGATAGACATCGCCCGCTCGTCTTTATCGACACCATGACGATTGAAGACACGCACTTCAACGACGGTTCCGACCACACCAGGCGGCAGACGCAGCGACGTATCGCGAACGTCCGATGCCTTCTCACCAAAGATGGCGCGCAGAAGTTTTTCTTCCGGCGTCATTGGGCTTTCACCCTTTGGCGTGATCTTACCCACGAGAATGTCGGAAGGACCAACCTCTGCACCGATATAGACGATACCGGCCTCATCGAGATTACGAAGCGCTTCCTCACCAACATTTGGAATGTCACGTGTGATCTCTTCAGGTCCGAGCTTCGTATCACGCGCCATCACTTCGAACTCTTCGAGATGGATAGACGTGAAGACGTCATCACGCACGATGCGCTCTGAGATCAGGATCGAGTCCTCAAAGTTGTACCCATTCCATGGCATGAACGCGACGAGCACGTTCCGGCCGAGCGCCAACTCACCAAGATCCGTAGATGGGCCATCAGCAATAATGTCGCCGCCATTGATCCGGTCACCAACACGCACCAGCGGACGCTGATTGATGCAGGTATTTTGGTTCGAGCGCTGGAACTTACGAAGGTTGTAGATATCGACACCAGGCTTGCCTGGGTCAGTCTCTTCCGTCGCCCGGATCACGATACGCGTTGCATCGACTTGATCGACAACACCGGTCCGGCGAGCAGCAATCGCAGCGCCACTATCACGCGCCACAACTTCTTCCATGCCCGTTCCAACGAAAGGAGCTTCGGCTTTCACCAAAGGTACCGCCTGACGCTGCATGTTCGATCCCATAAGGGCGCGGTTCGCGTCATCATTTTCAAGGAAAGGAATAAGCGCAGCAGCAACCGAGACAATCTGCTTCGGCGACACGTCGATCAGATCAACCTGCTCCGGCGGCACCATCTCAAAGTCACCATCAATACGGCAGTTCAAGAGATCGTCTTGAAGACCGCCGTCCGCACCGATAGGCACATTCGCCTGCGCTACCCGGTACCGAGCTTCTTCCATCGCAGACAGATAAACTGTGTCATCAGTCACCTTGCCATCAATAACGCGCCGGTAGGGGCTCTCGATGAAACCATACTTGTTTACGCGGGCAAAGGTCGCCAGCGAATTGATCAGACCAATATTTGGTCCTACCGGCGTTTCAATGGGGCAGATACGACCATAGTGGGTCGGATGCACGTCGCGCACTTCAAAGCCCGCACGCTCCCGTGTCAGACCACCTGGCCCAAGCGCTGAAAGACGGCGCTTATGGGTGATTTCTGAGAGTGGGTTTGTTTGGTCCATGAACTGTGACAGCTGCGATGAGCCAAAGAACTCACGAACAGCGGCAGCAACAGGCTTCGCATTGATCAAATCATGCGGCATGACAGTGTCAATATCGACGGAGCTCATCCGCTCTTTGATCGCCCGCTCCATGCGGAGCAGACCAATACGATACTGATTTTCCATCAACTCACCGACCGAGCGGACACGCCGGTTGCCGAGATTGTCGATGTCGTCAATTTCGCCACGTCCATCGCGCAGACCAACGATGGTCTTAATCACCTCAAGAATGTCTTCCTTGCGCAGCACACGAACCGTGTCTTCTGCATCAAGGTTGAGACGCATGTTCATCTTCACGCGACCAACAGCAGAAAGGTCATAACGCTCCGGATCAAAGAACAGGCTGTGGAAGAGCGCATCAGCTGTATCAAGGGTTGGCGGCTCACCAGGGCGCATGACACGGTAAATGTCATAGAGCGCCTGCTCACGGTTGGTTGCTTTATCAACCGCCAGAGTGTTGCGGATGAAGGCACCCGTGTTCACATGGTCAATGTCGAGCGTTGTGAGCTCGCTAAGACCGGCATCGATCAGCGTTTCCAGAAGTTCTTCTGTAATTTCCTCACCGGCTTCGGCAAAGATCTCACCTGTTTCCAGATTAACGAGCTCTTCAGCCATGTAGCGACCGACAACCTCAGCGTCCTGAACAAGCAGCTCTTTTAAACCGTCCTCAGCAAGCTTGCGAGACAGACGTGGAGTCATTTTCCGGCCCGCTTCAACGACAACCTCGCCGCCCTTTGCGTTGACCAGATCATGCTCAGGTTTAAAGCCACGATAGCGCTCAGGATCGAAAGGAAGTTTCCAGCCGTCTTTGACTTTCGTGTACTTCACATGTCCATAAAACGTATTGAGGATGTCCTCAGAGTCCAGCCCCAGCGCATAAAGCAGCGTGGTAACTGGCAGTTTCCGGCGACGGTCGATCCGGACATGCACAATGTCTTTTGCATCAAATTCAAAGTCGAGCCAAGAACCACGATAGGGAATGACACGCGCGGCAAACAGAAGCTTGCCCGACGAGTGTGTCTTGCCTTTGTCGTGATCAAAGAAAACGCCAGGACTACGGTGCATTTGCGAAACGATGACCCGCTCGGTGCCGTTCACAACAAACGTACCGTTGGTGGTCATGAAGGGCATATCACCCATATAGACATCTTGTTCTTTGATGTCTTTGACGGACTTGGCACCTGTGTCTTCATCCACTTCAAACACAATCAACCGCAACGTGACCTTGAGCGGCGCTGCGAACGTCATGTCGCGCTGCTGGCACTCTTCCACATCATATTTTGGGTTCTCAAATTCGTAATCAACGAACTCAAGCATAGCGGTTTCGGAAAAATCGCTAATCGGAAAGACCGACCCGAATACAGATTGCAGACCTTGATCAAGGCGAGCACCATCGGCCTGCCGATCCACCTGCAAAAACTGGTCATAAGAATACTTTTGAACCTCGATCAGGTTTGGCATTTCTGCGACCTGTGGGATCCGCCCAAATGATTTACGAACCCGCTTCCGACCAGTAAATGACTGCGTCATTTTTGTTCCTCGAAATCTTCCTCAGACAAAATTCCGGATCAGTGAGTTCCCTCACCACGCCCTTCCGGCAGGGCAATTGGGAGCGGCAACAAAGCCGCTCCCAAGCAGTATTATTTGAGCTCGACGGATGCGCCGGCTTCTTCGAGCTTTTTCTTAAGCTCATCAGCTTCAGCCTTAGGAACGTCAGCTTTGACTTCCTTAGGTGCGCTTTCAACCAGCTCTTTTGCTTCTTTCAAGCCAAGACCGGTGATTGCACGGACTTCTTTGATGACGTTGATTTTCTTGTCACCAGCACCTGTAAGAACAACCGAGAATTCGGTCTTCTCTTCAGCAGGTGCGCCAGCGTCGCCACCAGCAGCAGCCGCAACAGCAACAGGTGCTGCAGCGGAGACGCCCCACTTCTCTTCGAGAAGCTTAGACAATTCAGCCGCTTCAAGAACGGTCAGGTTTGATAGGTCGTCGGCAATTTTTTCTAGATCAGCCATTTTTACATTTCTCTCTAATCAATCAGTTCAAACTTGGGTTGCGAGGACCGGCCTATGCCGCTTCCTCGCCCTGTGCAGCTTTTGCTCCCATAACGCGGGCCAGCTGACCGGCAGGTGCTTGCAGCACTCCGGCAATACGTGTTGCAGGCGTAGAAATCATGCC
>JAJFGY010000122.1 GCA_021775935.1 Alphaproteobacteria bacterium | reverse complement strand
ATTGGGACTGCGCTGCAATCTGTCGGACTATTGCTGGTTGGCCTTGGGGTCTATGTTTTTAGTGTGCCGATTTTGGTTGCCGGATTGGTGCTTCAAGGATTGGGGCATGGGTTTGCTCAACCACCGCTCACATCCATTATTGCGACTGCTGTGCCGCCAGCTCTTTTTGGCACAGCATCTGGTGTCAGCAAACTGGCAAGTCAGATCGGCTCATCGCTGGGGCTGAGCCTCTTTGGGGCGCTACTTTCCATCCCCACAGCAGATTTGGGTCTTCCCATGATCTTTGTCATCGGGACAGTGATTTCGCTGTTCGGCTTAGTGCCCGCCTTTTTTATTCGATCAAGCAGCGGCAAGGCGCGTTTGACGACGCCCGCCACCTAAGTTCGACCCCGTCTCAGGCAGCGACCGGGGAGGGCTCCAACTCATATTCTGAGAAAATCTCCAATGCGCGCTTGTAGAGAACGGGCTCTGAGATGTTCAAACGCTTGCGTGCATCCGCAATGGGCTCACGCAGCAATGCGCTGATGTCTTGATCGACAATGCGGGCTGCAGCTTTGCCATTGCGCCGACCTTCGGCGATCACAGCTTTTACCTTTGCGTCCCGGGGGGCTTGTTGAGCGATCTTCATTCCACCCATAAAGGCAATGAAACTAATACCCAGTCCGCCATGCTGGCTGTGAGTGTAGCCAAGGAGGGCAGCCTCACCCAATGCATCGCGTCCATAACCTGTGAGCACATGATACAGATCATGGGTGTCCCGTCCGCGGTTCATGTACCAGGACAGGTCATCGTCGAAACTCTTAGTTGAAGAGTTGAGCACTTCGCTTTCAGCAACAAGGCCGGCGGCGCTCAATCCTTCGCTCTGCATGAACTTGATGTATTCGCGACCTACAGTGCCTTCTGGCAGTTCTTCCAGGGGGCCATGATTGTCCAACATTGTTGGCAGGTCACTGCGTTCTGCAAGAAGGGAGGGCCCGTTTTCCGATGCCATGAAGCGGTTGAAGTCATTTAGCTTCACGTTGCCGTTCAAGGCTTCGATGATATGAAACACTTGGGCGGTGTCTTCTTTATCAGCGATCAAATTCTGCATGTGCTTCCATGCCTTCAGCGGCTTAATACGCGAGCGCTGCCGGGCTGGGTCAATATAGGGAACAGGACTTGTCATAATGTGCTCCTCATCGCATTCTGTAATGACAATTTGTCATGCAGATATAGGCACTACTTACATCGATGTCAATACCGAAAGTTTTCGGTGGGATAATGAAGTGAGAATGGGCCACAAACGCTCAACAAAAGACCAAGAAACGACGTTAATTGTCGTCTAACGGGAGGAAAAATTGGTGCAGGATCAGAAATTGTCAGGTCGCCGGCTGGACGCTGTTGTCGTTGGGGCGGGTTTTGGCGGCATGTATATGACCCACCTGTTGGTTCAAAAAGGTCTGTCAGTTCGCGGCTTTGAGCGTGGTGATGATGTTGGGGGAACCTGGTACTGGAACCGGTATCCGGGCTGTCGATGCGATGTCGAAAGCATGGAATACTCCTACAAGTTCTCAGAAGAATTGCAGCAGGAATGGGAGTGGAGCGAGCGGTATTCCCCCCAACCAGAAATCCTTGCCTATGCCAATCACGTTGCTGACCGGTTTGATCTGCGCCGTCATTTTTCATTTCAGACCAGCGTGACCGCCGCCAGGTACTGTGAGGGAGACGCAGTATGGGAGGTTGAGACAGATACTGGCGAGGTGATTGAGGCGCGCTATCTGATTATGGCGACCGGGTGTCTGTCAGCTGCCAACATGCCGGACTTTCCGGGTCTTGAGACTTATGGTGGGCCCACATACCACACCGGCGCTTGGCCGAAGGAGGGGGTCGATTTTGCGGGGAAACGGGTTGGCGTGATTGGGACGGGGTCATCGGGCATTCAATCCATCCCCTTCATAGCTGAACAGGCAGACCACCTGACTGTTTTTCAACGCACACCCAACTTTAGCGTGCCTGCGCGCAACATGCCGCTCGACCCTGAGCTTGCCGCCTCGATTAAGGCGAACTACGCACAGTTTCGTGCTGATGCCTATCAGCAGCCTGCAGCCTTTGGTGCCCATTTCCCGCGCAGTGAAGATTCTGTGCTGGACGCCACCCCGGAAGAAAGGGAAGTGCGCTTTGAGAAATATTGGGAGTTGGGTGGGTTTGTCTTCCTCTCAGCTTTCGAGGACATTGGCGCAAGTTTGGAGACAAACAAGTTTGCTGCCGATTTCGTCCGCAAAAAAATCGGTGAAATCGTTACAGACCCCAAGGTTGCCGACCTGCTTTGTCCCGACACGGTGATTGGGTGTAAACGGCTGGTTGCCGACAGCGGCTATTTTGAAACCTATAACAGAGCCAATGTTGATCTTGTCGATGTGAGCAGCTCGCCCATCGAGCGGTTCACGCCAGACGGGCTGGAAGCGTGCGGACGGTCTTTTGACCTTGATGCTGTGGTTTTCGCCACTGGCTTTGATGCAATGACGGGGGCTCTGTTGCGCATTGATATACAAGGTCGCAACGGCCTGTCTCTCAGAGACAAGTGGTCTGCTGGCCCCCGAACCTATCTCGGATTGGCATCTGCTGGTTTCCCCAATCTCTTCATGATGACGGGACCCGGCAGCCCCTCCGTGCTCGCAAACATGGTCACGGGTATTGAGCAGCATGCAGAGTATATTGCGCAGGCCATTTCCTGGGCAGATGACCACAAAGTTTCTGCCTTTGAGGCAGAACTCGACGCTGAGAATAGATGGGTGGAGATTGTGAATTTGCGCTCAGAGGAAACCCTCTATCCGCAATGCAATTCCTGGTATCTGGGCGCTAACGTTCCGGGTAAGCCTCGCGTGTTTATGCCGTTTCTGGGCTTTCCGGACTATGTCGCCATGGTCGATGAGGTCGCGGCCAAGGGGTATGAGGGTTTTAGGTCTGGATGAAAAAATCTCTAGACCCCTGTTTTTGTTGCGAAATCTCTCACAGAAAGTCGCGGCGCCCAAAAAGTCGCAACAGGCCTGGACGCGGGGAGCCTCGTTGGGAGGCGGCTCTATCTGAAGAAGACGCTTGGGATGCGCGCCCTTTGCGGGTCACCGTCTTTCACAGGCTTGTGTGCAAGGGTGACTAGTGATGGTGCGCCGCGATACCTACATTCTTCCCAGCACACTTGGAGAGGTGATGGTATGAGCGGACTTGTGAGAGAGACAGTGTTTCAACTGAATAGAGTGGTGGGTGTCTGCGTCTTTGCACTCGCTCTTGTTCTTGTTGGAAGCAATAGTTTTGCGGCGAGTGATGAGAATATCCCGGTGTTCACCGAGAGTGGTGTCGCCATCCGAGGAACAGACCCGGTTGCCTATTTCACCCAGGCAAAACCCGTGCAAGGCAGCGCTGAGTTCGCTGCTGAATTTCAAGGGGTGACATGGCATTTCTCATCAGATGAGAACCGGGAGACATTTCTCGCAAATCCTGAAAAATACGCCCCTGCTTATGGTGGGTATTGTGCCTATGCGCTTTCGCTCGGCACTTACAAGGTCGAAACCGATCCCGAGGCCTGGAGCATCGTCGAGGGGCGTTTGTACCTGAACAAAACGCCTGTGGTCCGGTCCATCTGGGAGACAGATATTCCAGGCAATATTGAGAAATCAGAGGGTAACTGGGCTGCTGTGATTGCCGAGTGAGCTATGCCGCCACTTCAAAAGAAAATGGTCGCAAGGTGCGGGAACACCTTGCGACCATGACTGTTCAGTTACCCAAGCCCGAGACTATTTCTTGGCTCCGACCTGTTTTAGGAATGTGTCGACATAGCCAGTCATCTTCTCTGACTGTTCGCTCAGTTCGCTGGATGCTTGGCGAACCTGGTCGGCCACGCTGCTTGTTTCCTGGGCCGCTTGCATCACACCTTGGATGTTCTGATTGACTTCTTTCGTTGATGCGCCTTGTTCCTCAACCGCTGCAGCGACAGATTCCGTGATCTCACCCATCTTCTCGATTGTTGTGGTCACAGACTGGATCGACTCAACGGAGGCGCCCATGCTGTTTTGGATCTCGCTGATCTGAAGTGAGATGTCTTCGGTCGCCTTTGCTGTCTGATTGGCCAGTGCTTTGACCTCAGATGCCACAACAGCGAACCCTTT
This sequence comes from Alphaproteobacteria bacterium, assembly GCA_021775935.1. GTDB lineage: Bacteria > Pseudomonadota > Alphaproteobacteria > Parvibaculales > Parvibaculaceae > Mf105b01. Next base: position 15,230 of record JAJFGY010000122.1, on the reverse strand, counting down.
ACCGGCTTCGCCGGCGCGCGCTGCTTCGATTGTGGCGTTCAAAGCGAGTAGATTTGTCTGGCTTGCAATGTCTTGAATAAGCGTCACAACCTGACCGATCTTTTGAGCGCTTTCGGAAAGCTGCTTGATCGACTCGTTTGACCGTTTTGCTTCAGCGACGGCATCCCGCGAAATGTCAGATGACTGATGAACCTGTCGCGATATTTCCGTGACGGTTGCTTCAAGCTGTTCTGTTGCTGCAGCTACAGAAGATGATTGCGCAGTGGTTTCTTCTGTTGCACTCGACATTGTTGCAGCACTTGCGTCCAGCTCTGTGGATGCTGAGGCGACAAGATTGGTTGCTTCAGCAACATTTTTGGCCATTGCGATCTGATCTGTGATCACGTTCCAGCTCAACATGGGGGAGATGTAGTTCCCATTCGCATCGTCCAGTCGAGTGACACGCAGAGAAAGTGTTTCATCTCCAAGCGAGATGTTTGATTCCCACGGCAGGTTGTTTGGGTCTGCCAACAGGGCGCGCTGGTGCGCCGGATTTTTGTGGAATATGTCGATGCAGGCGCCTTTTAGATCAGCTGCTTTAATCGGCAGAAGATGTTCGAGCGGTGTCAATGTGTCGATGCTGGTCTTGTTCACATAGGTAATTTCCAATGTGTCTTTGTCAGCCATCATAACGTTGACCGGCATGTCATCGAGCATGCGCAGGAGCTGTTCTGTCTCTTGTTCCTTGCGCACCCGGTCGGTGACGACACTCCAGGTTAGCGCTGGCCCCAGGTATTCGCCGCTGGGCGACTTGATAGCTGTGACATAGAGATCGAGATATTCTTCACCCAGCCGGATTTGCGCTTTGTGTGGCAAATTTCTTGGGTCAGCGAGAATGGCGCGCTGATGCGTGGGATCCTTATGGAAAATATCAATTGACTGGCCCATAAGCTCTGACACGGGGCAGGGAAGCAAATGCTCAACCTTGCCGAGTTCCTCAGCCGTGTTTGGATTGTAATAGTCGATCTTAAAATCGTTATGCATGTCGCAGGTCATGACCGCGACTGGCAGTGATTCAACTATTGACCTAAATGCGTCGCTGTTTGATTTGCGTTTTCCGCCAGCGCGCGGAACCATTGCCTGAATGTTCATTCGATCCCCAACAATACTTATTCACCACCGTCATTCCTCATTCGACAGACAAATTGATCTAAGTCGAAGAGTTGGGGCATTTTGTCCAGTACCAGTTAAAGCAGGGTAAAAATTTTAAGTAAAAGCCACACTTGTTAAGCAAAATACGGAGTTTATGTTTATATAGAATTCTTTCTTTTGTTGATGAATAGCGATTTTTCTTCTTTTGTATTTCAAGTAATTGCTCGGTTCTAATTGCCTAATATTTGGGCAGCGTTGAAATTTGATATATGGTCTGCTCTGCGGTCGGGTGCCTTTGATGAATTTTCCCCGCTTACCGGACGGAAATTCAGATAAAGTCGATCCAGAGAAATGTGACGTGAGTGGTGAGGGATTTGTGGGCGACGATTGGTCAAAAGAAACACTTGGGGCTCGGCTCCGCGAAGTTCGGAGTGCTTTGGGACTGACTGCCTCCAAGATGGCTGCCTTGTGGAGCCTCGAGCGGAAAACCTGGGAGCGTTATGAACATGGAGATGGCTTGCCCAAAGCCAATGTTCTGATTGATCTGGCTGAGCGAGGGTTTAGTGAGATTTGGCTTCTGACCGGTAAGGGCGACATGCATGCCGCCGCCCCGAGCGTGACCACCGGAGATCCGGCGGCCACGCGCGTTGCTGTTTATAACGTCGCTTACCTGCTCGCACAGGAAAGCCCCCGTATCAATCTTGACCCGGATGATTTTGCTCTGACGTTTCAGGATCTGTTTGATCAATTGCTGCAACAGCAGGAGGACGAACAGGACGAACAGGTGGCGTCACTTGCTGTCCAGCGCCTTCTTCGCGAAGGCGGCGGTTGATCGTCACGTAAAGCTCAGCAGGATCATCTGGCGTCAGGTAGCCAACTTCTGCGATAGGTTTGCCGGCGATGACCCGATCTCTGTGCAGTGCCTCGATGAAACCTCCTGCCTTGTAGAGATGCCTCACTTTGTTTTCTTCGAAAGCCCACAGGCATGCTGGCCACAGGTCCCGCTTCAGGAGAAACCGGATCATGCGATCCAGGAGAGGCACACCAATCGCGTGGCCGCGGTATTCCTTGCTGAAGTAGGCTGCATGAAGTTCCCCTCGTGCCTGTGGCATGCCGGGATCATCATTTCTCTTACAGCTGCAAAATCCGATCAATGTGCTGCCGTTCATGACAACTAGAATCAACTGGTCTGGGTCGGGGTTGCTGAGTGTCTCCAGCCATTCCTCATAGCGATAGGCATAAGAACGGTTTGCATGGACCTCTGTAGGCATAAAAGTGTATGTATTGTGCCAACTATCTACATGGAGGCGAGTGATTGCGGCCACGTCATCGATTGTAGCTGCGCGTATTTCAAAGCTCATTTTGTCAAACTCCCTGCTCATTGCGCGGAATGCGCAAATGGGGGAATATGGTAGAATGAAACTGTCGGTTTGGGAGGAAAGATGCTGGATGCGGGCATGCAAGCGCGCGGTAAGGCGCATATGGCGAGGGTATTGGGCAAGCCCCAATATTCGCGTACTAAGCTGATTTGGTCAGGGTTGGCACTGCTGGCATTGTCGGGTGGGTTGACCTATGTCGTTTGGCCGGACGCACCTGGGGATGAACAGCTGGGGAGGCTGACCATTTTGTCTTCATGTGACGAGCGAACGCCTGGACAAGCGTGGTTGGAGGCACGATCAGCAGCTGGTGCTGATGGCGCGCACCTTTCTGCCAGTCAGCGTCGCGCCGCTATGGACTACTTACTGGGTGGTGAGCACGCCACCGGGTGTGACAGCGTGGGAAGCAAAGACAATAACGGGGAACCGCTCGCTTTTTCTGAAAGCGATTAGTGCTTTGAAATTGGGTTTGTCGTAGCTAAAAACGCCTTCATTCTCTTCTGACGCCAAAATCCTATCGATGATCTGTTGGTCGATTGGGACGTTTGGTGGAGACGATGTAACTACTTTGCCCTGCCTTGTCAGCACGGCGCCACCACAAGATCCTGAGCACCAGTTAAGCGGTTCGCGTATAGCGCGGGGATCGACGATGGCCGTCACCACAGATGACAATGCTTGTTTGTAGGAAGATATCGGTACGAACGGGACACCGCTGGTCTGTCCGACAACAGCTTCACCGACGATCATTCCTGGGTTGGAGAGGGCATTGCGAACATAGTCTCTGTCGCCCAGGTTGATGTCTGGCGCAGGAAAGCTAAACGCATCATGCATGAGTGTTCCATCCTTGTTGATGATAAGAATGGAACGAACGCCATCCAGGCGTGCTGTTGACGCTTTTAGCTCTGCATGTGTGAGGAAATCGGGTGGACCTGCCTCGCTCACAAAAGCGGTCAGGTAGTCAAACGCAAATGAAATGGTTGTTGCCAGCGACTCGGTTTCATCAAGCGCGTTTTCAGCGGCTTCTATGGTTTCGCGCTCAATTTGGGCATCGTCTGGAACAGCACCATATTCTGTTTCAGAATGGGCGACTGATGGCAACGCCAGCAATAGCAGGACGGACACCAGGAGCAGGACGGACACCAGGGAAATATTCAGATTGAAACGCTTCATGACTTTGTTACCGGCGTTGGATGGGGATAGCGCCCATTCTCTTTAATCTAACATCGCCGTTTCATCATAGCGCAACTTTCGGCGAACTCCAATAGGCAGGCGAGCGGCCGACTCGCTCATCCACCCTGATCGTAAACTACTCGTTATCGCTGGAGTTGGATAGTGAGAAATACGCCTTTAGGACTGTGGTTTGTACCAAATTGGGGACGAGTAGGCCCGTTCCTGGATTGTTGCCGGTCCTTCAAAGGGCGTGGCGAACGACAGTGCTGTTGCATCCAGCTGAGAGTGGCGGATCGTGGGGATCTGCAGAACTCGCACGTAGTAGAAGGCTTTTTGGGCCGGGTCGAAGCTCGGATCGGTCCACAGGCTTGAGAATTCAGCGGCACCAATGTCGTTTGTGTAAGCCCCAGATGTAATGTCGACCGTGTTGCCCACCGCTGTAATTTTGCCGATTGCATTTGCGACGCGATCATCTGACCAAACAACATCAAAGACCTTTTCCTGAGCCTTGCCGGACGCATCGAGCCATCCTTTGACGACTTGTACGCGGTCCAGGTTGGCTCCTTCGGGGTCTTTGGTTGCCCGGATGAGCAATTGGACCGGGGCCCCCGTTTCCGGCGCGCTAGAAAGATCGCCGCCCATAGGGACACCACCGGCGTAGCCGACGTCTGCCAGATCATCAGCGTTTTCAGCACCGTCTTCAAATCCCCAGCCGCCAAAGACCCGCAAAGCAATGCGTGATCCTGTGGTCGCATAAACCTCTTTGCGGGTGAAGGCTTCGAAGATGGATTCACGGGTATTTTCTTCTGCCCAGACTGCAGCAAGACCTGACGCGGACATGTTCCATCCGTTGAAGTCAATGGTCCCGGATATGCCATCATCCAGACGTTTGTTCTCTGGAATAGAATCGATGCCGACCTTGCCCCAGAAGTTTGGCTCCTCTGCTGAGGCCACACTTGTGTGGCTGTCGGTAGACCCAATCATGCCGAACTGGAAAGGGTTGACGCCAATGCGTTCCTCAATCTCAAGTCCCCGCATCAGGGCGGTGCGCGCATAGTCGCCAACGGCTGGCGCGTAGTTCAAATTTGATGGGCTTGCCTGGAGATAAAATTCGAACTGCTCGAAATCGGCAAACTCATCATCTGGTGACAGAGCAGGGTGAGTTTCGCTGTCGCCTTTGAATTGGGTGACCTCCATCACTGGCTCCCATTCCATGCGGGTGCGGGCATAGTCTGCGGTGATGTCTTCGCCGCGAACGGTTCTGTCGGCGAACATATATCCCTTTGAGAGATTGGCGTTGTGCGGAATGGAAAGGAAGCGGGCACTGGTGGCTTCGGTCAGGGCATCAAGTCCTGCCCAAAGGTCTTCTGGATAAGGATTGTCGTCAGATCCGACCGGATCGATCGTCGCGGCTTCTTCACCGTCGAGTGTGGACATGACAACCCGGTGCAGGTTTACGCCATTGGCGGTCTGGGTCCATTCCCACCCGATGATCGGGGTGAAGACGCCTGGTTCATAATGCGCATCTGCCGCGGCGACTGATTTTGCCCACATGCTTGCTGACATTTCGTGGATTGTCTCCAGAGGAATGAGCTGGGTCAGCGCATTTACCAATCCGACTTTTGGGCCGATCGAGAGAGGGTCCGTTGTGTCGCCAGGTGAGATCAAGGGTGTGGCCATCCGTGCCCGGAAATTTGCGGTGCCTTCGACGGGGTCAACAATTGACCCTCTGAAACGCTCCAGGAAAAATGCGGAGATCCACCGTTGCCAGAACCAGGATCCGGAGAGGTCAGGGTCTTCTGCATAAATTTGACCCAGGACACCCAGGCCCTCTGCATGGTCTGCAACGACCAGGAAATCGAGAGGACGGTTCAGTTGAACACGGGTGCGGTTGAAGGGGTGGACGATAGGCTCGCCCTTCGCCAGACGATAGGCCGCGTCTGGATCCGCGTCCCTGTTGCCAGCCATAAAGGCGTCGGTGGAATAGGAGGTATGGAGATGTGTGTCGCCCCACAAAAGCTGTGTATCAGCGGCCAGTGCAGAGGCGCTCATCAGAAGGCTTGTGCTTACGCCAAGCGCGAGTGCTTTTTTGAGTGATTTCACGACCATTCTCCCCATTATGTTCGATCAAAATGGGTAGCACAGCCGGGAGGCTTTTAGGCCTGTTTTTCAAATAATTCCGTTATACGGAATGGAGTGTGCACGCCTCGGCAGCTAGGAAGGCTTGAACCAGATTGGGGAAGAATAGGCGCGTTCCTGAATCGTCGCCGGTCCTTCAAAAGGGGTCTCCTGGCCAAGAGCTGTTGCATCCAGCTGGGAATGCCGGATCGTTGGAATTTGCAGCACGCGGACATAGTAGAATGCTTTTTGGGCCGGGTCGAAGCTCGGGTCGGTCCAAACAGTCGAGAGTTCCGCTGAGCCGATCTCGTCCGACACGGCACCTGTTTGGAGATCAACGCTGTTGCCGACGGGGGGTAATCTTCCCTCCTGATCAATAGTGCGATTGTCTGACCAGGCGACGTTGAAGATTGCTTCATGGCTCTGTCCGTCTGCATCGAGCCAGCCTTTGATGACTTGAACGCGGTCGAGGTTCGCGCCCAGAGGGTCTCTCGTTGCTTGTATAAGCAGCTCTATGGATGAGCCCTCAGGCGCAGCGGTGAGATCGCCCCCCATAGGCACACCGGCTGCATATCCGATCTCGGCAATGTCGTATTCCTGCGATGCGTTTTGATCGAAAGACCAGCCTGCAAACATACGCAGGGCAATGCGTGGACCTGTCGTTGCATAGACTTCTCGCCGGGCGAAGGCATCGAAAATTGCTTCTCGGGTATTCTCTGTTGCCCAGACAGCGGCACGGCCGGACGCCGACATGTTCCAGCCATCCATGACTTCGATGCCTGCTTCATAAGTGTCATCTTGGAGGCGTTTATTGTCGGGTACGGAGTCTGTTGGGAACATGCCAAGGAAATTGGGTTCATCGATCCCTGAGAGACCAGTATGTGAATCCGTCGATCCAATCATGCCAAATTGAAAGGGGTTGGTGCCGAGGCGCTCTTCAATTTCGAGACCTCGCATGAGTGCCGTTCTGGCAAAATCGCCTTTGTCGGGCTGGTAGGTCGGACCGTGAGGCGGACGCTGCAGGTAAAATTCAAACCGCTCAAAGTCGGCGAACTCATCATCTGGTGAAAGAGCCGGGTGGGTTTCACTGTCTCCCTTGATCTGCGTGACTTCCATCACTGGCTCCCACGCCGCGCGGGTGCGGACGTAGGCTTGGGTCAGGGCGTCGCCGTTGGTTTGACGATCTGCGAACATGTAGCCCTTTGAGACGTTTGAATTGTGAGGGATCGCCAGGAAGCGTGCACCGGTCTCTGCGGTGAGCTGTTCAAGTCCCTCCCACAATTGTTCCGGGTAGGGTGTTCTGTCTGCGTCGATTGGAACAATCTCTGAGGCAGCCTTGCCGTTCAATGTGGAAAGAACCACACGGTGAAGGTTCACGCCATTATTCACCTGGGTCCATTCCCATCCGATGAGCGTGGTGAACGTACCCGGGTCGTTATGTGCGTCAGCTGCTGATAGGGACCGTTGCCACATGGTCGCTGTGATGTCGGAGATGGTGTCCTCGGTGAGCAGACTTGCAAGGGCACCGGTCACGCCATCCGAGGGGGCCGTGGCGACGGGGTCGGCTGTGTCGCCGGGCAAAATCTGAGGCTCAGGCATGGTGCCCGCCAACTCCTTATAGGCGGACAAAGGATCGGCCAGCGTTTCTCGCAATTGGCCCAGGATGAACGCCGCGCTCCATCTTTTCCAAAACCATTGATTGGCAAGATCTGGATCTGTTGTGTAGAGCTCGTTCATTACACCCAGTGCTTCTGCGTGGTCAGCTACAGCCAGAAAATCGAGGGGCCGGGCAAGTTGAACACGGGTCCGATCGAACGGGTGGATGACGGGCTCGCCCTTTGCGAAGCGATATGCGGCGTCAGGATCGGCATCCCGATTGCCTGCGATGAAGGCATCGGTTGAAAATGAGCTGTGAAGGTGGGTATCGCCCCAAAGCAATTGGGTCGTTTCTGCGAAGGCGGAGATGTTTGTAACACCCAAAAAAATGAGCAAAAAGATAAGTGCCCGTTTTGTTGATTTCATCACCAATCCCCCCTTTTGCTGGCCACTTTTGATACCATGTTGGTTCTCTCGCGATGGCAGAAATTGCCATGTGTTCCAATTACGCAGCGTTATGCGGACGAACCGCAAGGCAAAGCTAACAGCCCCCAGAAGGGGCGGGGATAAGTTCATGTCGGAAATCAATCAGAATCAGAAAGAATTTTGGAATGGTCCGGGTGGTGAGGCGTGGGTGGTTGGCCAGGAAACCCTGGATGCCGCCATGCGACCTGTCACTGAGGTGCTGTTGAAAGCTGCGGCTGTGAAATCGACGGATCGTGTGATGGATATTGGGTGCGGTACGGGGGAAACGACCCTGGAAGTTGCCAGGACAGCGTCTGCGGCGCTCGGGGTCGACATCTCAAAGCCAATGCTTGCCCTCGCCACAGACAGGGCAGGTGAGCTGGGGCTCAGCAATGTTCAGTTTGAGCAGCGTGATGTTCAGGGCGACGCGCTTCAATCTGATACGACACTTGCGATGTCGCGTTTTGGGGTCATGTTCTTTGAAGACCCGGTTGCTGCGTTCGCTAACATTAGAAGTCAAATGGCCGCTGATGGACGTCTGTGTTTTGCTTGCTGGAAGAGCCCCCGTGAGAATGAATGGGTGAGCCTGCCCATGTCAGTCGTTCGCAAGCACATTCAAGATGACACGCCGCCCGATCCTTTGGCACCTGGGCCGTTTGCCTTTGCAGATGATAAGCGGATTGCATCTATTCTTGAGGAAGCGGGGTGGCGAGATATCAATATTGCGCCGACCGATTTCGACATGGCCTGGGGCGAGTCGCCCGAAGCGGCGGCCCATGGTCTGATTGAGCGCGGGCCGCTTCGCCGGATTTTTGTCGGAGATCCCAGCATCACTGAAGAAACCAAACAGACAATCATCAAAGGCATCCAGGATGCTCTGCCGCCAAGCGAGGGTGGCATCTTCCTGAAAGGTGCAATTTGGATCGTCACCGCGAAAGCGAACTGAGCCTGTTTCTGCACCGTCTGGTTGAGGCAAAATGACAACCTGCTAGCATGGGGTCCACATTCCGACAGAGGGGGACCCCATGGCAGGGCCAGGCGCAAAATATGACATCATCGTTTGGGGGGCTTCCGGCTTTGTCGGGAAGCTGATCTGCGAATATCTGGTTTCTCAATACGGGGGAGACCCGAGTGTGCGCTGGGCGATGGGTGGGCGATCCCAGTCAAAACTGGAGGATGTTCGCGGCAGTCTTGGGACCGCAGGCGCCAACATCCCCATTATTACCGGCGATGCGTCCGACGCGGCGGCCCTTGATGCAATTGTCCAGCAAACCAAAGTCATGCTCACAACCGTTGGGCCCTACGCCAAATATGGATCGGAACTGGTGGCGGCTTGCGTAAAGCATGGTGTGGGCTATGTAGACCTTGCCGGTGAAGCGCAGTGGATCCGCCGGATGATTGATGCGCATCAAGCGGAAGCTGAGAAAACCGGTGCTCGGATTGTCCCATGCTGTGGGTTTGACTCTGTACCCTCAGACCTCGGCGTCTTTTATCTCAACCAACAGGTTAAAAAGAAAACCAATGCCCCGTGTACACGGGTAAAAATGCGCGTGAAGGCGATGAAGGGTGGGGCCAGCGGCGGCACCATTGCCAGCATGATCAACATGATGGAAGAGATGGGCCAGGACAAACAGGTCGCGGAGGTTATGCGGGATCCGTATTCGCTAAACCCGGAAGGCTTGCGCGATGGACCCAAGCAGCCGAGCGGTACGCCTGTCGAATATGATTCAGATGCTCATACCTGGATTGCCCCTTTCGTCATGGCTGGCATCAACACACGGGTTGTTCAACGCACAAATGCGCTGTTGGACTATGCCTATGGCGAAGAGTTTCTTTATGACGAAGCCATGATGATGGGTGAGGGGCTTACGGGCCGTCTGTCGACCTATGGGCTGGCTGGGGGGCTTGGCGGCTTTGTCGCCGCTGCCGCCTTTGGTCCGACGCGAAACCTGATGGCGAAATATCTGCTGCCAAAACCTGGTGAAGGACCGTCCAAGGAGCAGCGGGAAAATGGTTTCTATAATCTCGTTTTCATCGGCACGACAGAAGATGACCAGACATTTGTAGCGCGGGTGACCGGCGACAAAGACCCAGGCTATGGATCAACGGCGAAGATAATCAGCGAGTGCGCACTCTGTCTGGCCAAAGACATCACGGCGGAGCAGACCGGTGGCGGCATCTGGACACCGGCGGCGGCCATGGGCGATCAGCTGCTGGAACGCTTGGAGCGAAACTCCGGTCTGACCTTCGAGATGGAAGAGGTTGCAGATCAGTATTGATCCTTCGAGACGCGGTCGCCGATCGCTCCTCAGGATGAGGAGGTGGATTGCAGAGGCCTCATGGTGAGGGGCGTTTTGGCGCCGTCTCGAACCATGTGAGATTGGCGAGCTAGTAAATTGTTTTCTTCATGTGCTCCGGGTAGCCCTCGTCATAGGTCTTGCCGTCAAACGGCTCCTTAGACATGGCTTCTGCCATCTGCCCGGAAGTGGGCAAAGTGGCTCTCTCCACAAGGGACTCAGGCGCCCAAAGTTTGGAGCGGGCAAGGGCCTTTTGGCATTGGAAATAGACCGTGTCGATGGTGGTCACGATCACGGATTTTGGATTTTTTCCCTGCATGGCAAAGGACGCGCAAAGCTCAGGGTCTGTCGTGATTTCTGCCTTGCCATTGATCCGGAGGGTCTCGCCAACACCGGGGATCATGAACAGCAGAGAGATACGCGGATCGCGCACAATGTTCTTCAACGTATCTAGGCGATTATTGCCCCGGCGATCTGGCATCATGATCGTGTGTTTGTCGTGAATGCGGACAAAACCTGGTGGGTCACCGCGGGGTGAGCAATCCAATCCTTCCGGGCCCACGGTCGCTACCAATACGAAGGGAGAGGCTTCAACCAAGGCGCGGTAGTGATCGGTGAGGTGATCTTGTTCCTTGTCGATGGCGCGAGGATGCACCTGCCCATAATGTGCTTCCAGGTCTTCAATCGTCGTGATCCGATTGGTGTCGGTCATCAGGCGCTCCTGCATCATGGGTTGGCCAAGATGTAACATGGACCGGCAGTTCAGGCGATAGCGACCAGATGGTTATCCCACTGCGTTTCTGCAAACTGGGCGGAGGTTCTGGTGGTTTCCAGGGTAGCTTGAAAGGCGAGCGACCCTGCCGTTAGGCCGAATGTGCCGGGTTGTTCCAGCGCAACAATCCCACAGACATCACGGGCGGTATGGAAGCCAAGATAGCTGCCATCGTGGGAAGACCAGAAGGACACTAGGTTTCCGCGCGGACAGGTAAGAGCCACCAGTTCACCGCTCGTGTCATATGACACGCTTCCCGCATAATTGCGCATTGCCTTTGCGATTGGGGCCGGTGTCTCTGCGAGGTTCAGCTCACCGTTCTGGTACAGAGCCAATAGGGGGGCACGATGTCGTTTTGGCCCCTCATATTGAAGGGCGAGTGCCAGGCCTTGTGGCCCGGCCGCAAGGTGGCGGATCGAAAGCAGCTGGTGTTCTGGCCCGAGCGTGTGGATTGCCTCGAGCCTGCCCGTGGTTCTATCGACTGTGGTGAGCGAGGGGCGCATCGTGTCGAGATTGAGTTTTGTGCGCCCCGTGTCTGGATGGGTTTGAATGCCGCCATTCGCTATGGCCAAGGTTTCTCCATCGGCCATTAACACGAGCTCATGGGGGCCAATGCCGCCACTTGAGAAATGGCCTTCCAGTTTGTAGCTCTGAGCCACATTTCGGACGCCGATTACACCGGCACCAGTCTCATAGTGGTTTTCTGTTGTGTAGAACCAATTGCCGTCGGGTGAGAAACATCCATGGCCGTAGAAATGATGGCCCGGACTTGCGTTCAATTGATGATGGGTTTCGCCGGTGGACAGGTTGATCACAAGTGCGAAAGTGTCTGGCCTGCGGGCCATGACGACAACGCTCTGACCATCGGGGGCGGGCACGATGTCATGACCTCTGCCAGGCAGGGGCACGTCGAGATGGATTGTCCCCGCAGTGTCAAAGAGCGTGGCGTAGTGAGTTTCTCCCACCTGCCTGCATCCCATCCAGCGGGCCCTGGGTGCAGATGCACCGGCAATTATTGGAATTGGAGTGGTTGTGAGGGTTGTTGCGCCGCCCATACACAAAATGTTTCTACGCGAGAGGGTCATCAATCGCCATCCGTCGCATTAAAGCCCGGCACAAGTGTTAGGTCTTGCGCAACTTGTTCTCGGACAAGGGATTGCAGGCTTCGAAGTTTACTCAGCAGGCTCTCCAGATCAGTGCGGGCGTCCGCGTCCTCAACCAAGGCAGATAACGGTTGGTCGAATGCAGCCACGTCAGAAAGGATGCTGCTGAGAAGCTCGTTTGTCGCCTGAGCCGTCTCCTCCTTGCCAGTTGCTTTCAGGAGGTCCCCAAATCCATCGTCGATGGTGAGGAACTGCTGAACGGTTTGCAGATTGAGGCTGATATTGCGAAGCGACCGGGCGCTCCGCCAGCTCTCAGTGCGTTTTGGACGGGCGCCAGTAATCGTCAGGCCCATGGGCCGGTCGAGCTTCTGCAGCCGCACGACGTCGATTGCGCCTGCCATGCTGTTTAGAAAGGCGCTTGCTGCTTCCCGCTCATCAAAAAAGGCGTCGGTTCCGTTCGCGGCATTCACCACCTGTGTGCGGTACCCGTCTGAACCGGTCCAGGCTTGAAGCAGGTTTGCCGCGAGTACCCGCTGATGCTCAGCGATGGCAAGTGCGTAGCGGCACTTGAAATCATCGTCCGTTATCCTGTCGCTGGTTTCGAAGAGGACATATTCGAGAGCCTGCAGATCTGTCAGCGCCACGCTTTTTCTTCCAAGCGTTTCTTCTACCAGCACGGATTGATCCTGGGTGGTTAGGACCCGGCGCAGCTGCCGTTGGCCGGTGCCGCGTTTGTCGGGCCAGAATTGAAAACGGGCCGGGCCTGGCGCGTCAATAATGGGGCCAAACTGAATGGGTTGCGCCCGTTGCCAGGCATCCATGGTGAGATGGAATTGGTCTCGTACTGCATCGACAGTGTCATTTGAGGGGGCCGTGCAGTACGCGCCAAGCGATGCCGTCAGTGCAGTTGTTTCGTCTAACAGGTTCTCATAAGCAGGCAGAACTACTTGATCGGTCAGCGCCGTCGATAGGGCTGTGAAGCGCGTACCCTCAATCTGGTCGGCGGCAGCAGGCGCAACTGTGAGCATCATCCCAAGCAGGGTGCAGCTCAGCTGATGGCTGGCTGCCTTAAAGGCTTTCAAGGAACGCAATGAGGGCTTCTCGATCTGGTTTGTCCATGGCGCGGAAGGCTTGTTGAGCGGCGGCCGCCTCTCCACCATGCCACAATATGGCTTCTGTTAGGTTCCGCGCACGACCATCGTGCAGGAAGAATGTATGTCCGTTGACTTTTTCGGTCAGGCCGATGCCCCAAAGTGGCGGCGTGCGCCATTCAGATCCTGTTGCCGTGCCTTCCGGGCGATTGTCGGCCAGGCCTTCGCCCATATCGTGGAGTAGCAGGTCTGTATAGGGCCAGATGAGTTGTCCGCGGAGTGCGGGATCCACGTCGTCATCATTGCGTGTGGCATGCTTTGGCGTGTGACAGGCGGTGCAGCCTGTTTGATAGAAAAGTTCTTTGCCACGCAACACTTGGGGCGCATCTGCATTTCGTCGCGCGGGAACAGCCAAGTGTCTGGAATAGAAGAAGATCTTGTCCATCACCAGTTCCGGCGCTTCCAGGTCCCCGCTGGACTTGGCACTGGGACCGCCAATGCCTGCGGGTGCCGCCAGGCATGTCGGTTGGTTTGACGTACAGTCGCCACCGTGCGCCGGGAAGATAGGATTGGAGATGCCAATGTCGCCTGCCATGGCATCTGAGGATTGGTCTTCAATTGTGGGGTTGCCCAATTTCCACCCAAAGCGCGCAAGCATGACGCGCTCGTTGTTGCGGCTCCAAATGTATTTGGGTGTACCGGATATGCCATCGCCATTTGCATCCCCTGGATCTGCGGCGGCCAAGATATCTTCTTCCGCTATCGCCTCGAGAAGACCTAGGCCTGTCATCGGCGGTGCAATGCGCGGGGAGAAGAGGGCATCTTCATGCATCGGACCGTAGCCCAGATCGACAAAATCGTAGGTCGGCTCTCGAAGTGTCATCACCTCTCCGTCTGAAAAACTTACATCTACATCAGTGTAGGTGATGGTCATTCGGCCTTCAGCGGGGTGGCCCGGGATGGCAATATCCTGCAGCTGCCCTCCATAGGTGGGCTCCGGGACGATGTTGATCAAATGATCGGCAATGGCTTGCGCGTCCTCCTCTGTCTGTGGGGGGATTGAGACGCGCAGGAACATGGAAACAGCATTGTCGTCATTGTTCGTCGGTGGGTGGCCCCGGCCGTCTTTCAAATGGCAGCGCTGGCAAGCGCGTGCATTGTAGAGAGGGCCTAGTCCGTCAGCAGACGTTGTCGAGCTGGGTGCTGTCACCCAAAGGCGTTTGAAAAAGCCATTGCCGATGAAAAAGTCGCCACGATCTTCAAAGCTCATATTTTGTGAGGGCTGGGAGAGCGCTTCCCGATCAAAGCGCCGTGTGTTCGTGGCAAGACCACCGGAGAGGTGTTCGTGCGCTTCCGCAGCTGTGAAATCTGTCGTTGGGGCCAGGATAGCTGCACGCTCATCGGCCGTCATTTCAGCTGCGGCAGGTGACCCCAGCAGGGTGAGGGCAGCTAAGGCGCCCGTTATGCTGCTTTTGCTGTTCATATTCAGAATTATACGCAACTGGGGTTCAGAAAGAAATGTGGCCCGACGCCGCACTGAGAACAGGGGAGTCGGGCCGCCAATGCATCACTGCGCGGGACGCTTATTGGAAGACTGCTTCAGGGTTATCGAGGCTGTCTGATCCTTCAATTGCGATTTTGTCGAGTTCGATTACAGCAACGATGCGCTCAATCGTTCTCGTCTGATCGACGAGACCATCGATGGCTGCCTGCACAATTGCGTTGCCAGCTTCATTGCCTTCACCAATCATCTGGTCATAGGCCATGGTATCATCGTCGGCTTTGTCTTTCATGACCTGCATTGCAGTTTGCGTGGCGTCGAGCTTGGCAATCATTTCTGCGTCAAGATCTGCTGAGACATCGCGGACGAGGTCAGACAAGCTTGCACCGCTCACAACGGTTCCGTCGACCCGCGTATAGCTTCCGCGATAGACGTTGGAGATGCCCAATGCGTTATAGAAGTGTGAGTTGTGGGTGTTGTCAGAAAAACAGTCATGTTCTTCCTCTGGATCATGAAGCATGAGGCCCAGGCGCATGCGCTCGCCCGCCAATTCACCATAGGAGAGGCTGCCAAGGCCGGTAAGGATGATGCCAAGGCCTTCTTTGCCTTC
>JAJFGY010000121.1 GCA_021775935.1 Alphaproteobacteria bacterium | reverse complement strand
GAGCATTCCGGCATTGAGATTGATCCCGTCGCGCTGCGCTGGTGGGAGGTTTTCTCAGCCGTGAAAGGTCTCGCGATCTGGATCTCGGCCGGCAAGGAATACGACACCGGAAATAATGTGGATCCAATCATGGCGTTTTCCAGCTGGTACTGCACAGATGTTCATAATCGGCAATTGGTCGGGTGGATGCCGGAGCTCATCAAAGCGGAGGGGCGGTCGTGAAGCCTGATGTTCAAACCGTCATGATGCGATCCTTTGAGCGCATTCTGACCGATATTGCGCCCCACCTTTCTTCTGAGTATGCGGTTGGCAGTTCCTCAGTGATCGGGCTCATGATGTTTCAGACCGCGACAGAGTTTGAACGCGCCGCTGATATTCGTGTGCAGGAAAATGCAGCGATGCGGGCAATTTTTTCGGGCGCTGTGGGGATGTTGCCTGCCGGTGAGTTGCGAACGCGGGTTGATGCTGCGGCGGCATCGCGTGACATGAGTTTTAAAGTCAGCGAATTGGACAAGGCGAATGATGAATTGTCCGGCTTATTGATTGATCTACAGGCTTATGCGGAAACTATCGAGGGAGCTGCTGCGCGGAAGCTTGAATCCGAGATCTGGGAAGAACTTTCGCGGGCTGCGACAGCGCGACGCTTGCCACACCCGATTACTGGATAGCTAGCCTGCATCTTTCAGATAGGCACGAACCATGGGGCTCACATCTGGTGGTTCCACATCAAGGCCGTCGGAAAAACAGGCGAGGATGCGATCGAAGCAGGCAAGCCGTGCGCGTTTTTTAGAGTTGGCGTCGATCTTGTACCAGGGCGCATGGTCGGGCGAGCAGGTGCTTAGCATTTCTGCATAGGCTTCTTCATAGTCGCTCCAGCGCGCGCGGTTTCGAATGTCGTCTTCTGTCAGCTTCCAGCGTTTGGTGGGGGTTTCCAGCCGCGCCTGCAAGCGCTCAAGCTGTGTCTCGGGCGTGATGTCGAGGAAGAGCTTGACGATCTTGTAACCTTCTTCCGTCAGCGACCATTCAAATTCGTTGATTTCGCGATAGGCTCGTTTCCACTCATCTTCCGCAGCAAACCCCTCAATGCGCTCGACCAATACGCGGCCATACCAGGATCGGTCAAACACGCCGATTTCGCCGCGCGAGGGGATGCGTGTCCAAAACCGTTTCAGCCAATGCCCGTTAATTTCGGATGCACTTGGGGCCGCGATGGACCAGACATGGAGAGGCCGCGGGTCCACGCACCAGGCGATGCGCCGGATGGTGCTGCCTTTGCCTGCGGCATCCCAACCTTCGAATACGATAATGCCGCGCTCGTTTTGGCGGATCATGGCTTGCTGTACGAGATTGAGTTGCTCCTGGCGCGCATCCATCTCCTTTTTGTATTCCGCACGATCCATGGCTTCCCCTCCGTCATTGACTGCACCCTGCAGGCAGTTTTTCAATTGGCTTCACCTCTCCATTGACAGGATGATGATCCGCCACAGATGGTACTCCCAACAGGAATTGAAACCACCCAATTTGATGGAGAGAATCTAATGCGCGCGATGCAAGTTGAAGGAGCGTTTGGGCTTGAAAACCTGAAAGCAACCAACCTCGAGAAGCCTGAGCCAGGACCCGGTCAGGTTCTGGTCAAACTCAATAATGCGTGTCTCAACTATCGCGACCTTGCCATTGTGTCCGGCTTTGGCGGCAACTACCCGCTACCTCTCGTCCCTTTGTCGGATGGTGCGGGTGTGGTTGAAGCTGTTGGGTCAGGTGTAAAGCGTGTCGCTGTAGGTGAGCGTGTGTCTCCGCTTTTCTTCCAGGGCTGGATCGCAGGTGAGCCGACGCCTGCTGCGCTTGGTGGGTCCGTTGGCGGACCGATTAATGGCTGTGCGGAAGAATATATCTGCCTTTCGGAAGAGGGGGTTTCCAAGCTTCCTGACGTGCTGAGCGATGCGGAGGCGGCGTGTCTGCCCTGCGCCGGCCTTACGGCTTGGCGCGCCCTGGTCTCTGAGGGGCAGATCAAGGCTGGGAACACGGTTTTGCTTCAGGGGACGGGTGGTGTCTCGATCTTTGGGTTGCAGTTTGCGAAAGCGGCCGGTGCAGAAGTGATCATTACCTCATCGTCTGATGAAAAACTTGAGCGGGCAAAAGCCCTGGGCGCCGATCATCTGATCAATTACAAAACCACGCCGGACTGGGCTGCTGAGGCGCGCAAGATCACCGGTGGGCGCGGTGTCGATCATGTGGTCGAAGTGGGGGGTGCTGAAACGTTGCAACAATCCATGCAGGCGGCGCGTGTGGGCGGGCATATTGCGGTGATCGGTCTGCTTTCAGGCTTGATGAAAGATGTGAACGTGGCGGCGATCTTCTCTCAAAACCTTACGATCAAAGGTATCACCGTCGGGAACCGGGAGCAATTTGAAGATATGGTGCGTGGCATTGAGCGCAACAATATCAAACCGGTTGTGGATGCCCACTATTCACTGGAAGAGCTGGGCACCGCGCTTGGCCATATGGCCGGTGCGTCTCACTTCGGTAAAATCGTAATCGACGTCGCTTGATTTTTCACTCGGCCGGAGCGGGCATGGTGCCCCTTTGGCCGGGTTGAGTTTCCGTCTCAAATATTGGCAGGATAATTTTGAGAAGTGGTGGGATGATGAGCAGCGTGAGCAGTGCTGAAAGCATCAGACCCCCGATCACGACAGTGCCAAGGCCACGGTAGAGCTCTGAACCAGCGCCAGGGAAGAGCACCAACGGCGCCATACCAAAAATACTTGTGAGCGTTGACATGAAGATCGGCCGAATGCGATTTCGCACGGCCCCTGAAATTGCCTCGTCGAAACTCTCTCCTTGTTCCTTCAATCCATAGAGGGATTGATGGACGAGCAAAATCGCATTGTTCACGACAATTCCGATCAGGATCACGAAGCCCAGCAGGGTGAGCATGTCGAGTGCCTGGAACGTGAAGATGTTGAGAATGACGAGGCCAGCAACTCCCCCTGCGGTCGCCAATGGTACGGAGAGCATGATGATGAGCGGGTAGATGAAGCTCTCAAAAAGCACTGCCATCACCAGGTAGACAATCACGAGCGCCAGCGCCAGGTTCATGACCAGTTCGCCCCAGGCCTCATCCAGCCGGTCGGCAGAGCCACCAAGGCCCATGCGCACTGTCTGGGGAAGGCCTTCGGCTTCCAGTTCGGCGATCACGCCTTCAAGTGTAACAAGGGCTTCCTCCAACGGGAGTTCTGCTGCAGGACGAACTTGCAGCGTGATGACGCGAAAGCGTTCCAGATGATGGATCTCTGAGGGGCCTGCGGTGATTTCTATATCCGCCAGCGAGCTTGCTGGCACAATGGTCCCCGACCGTGTCACGACGGGTAGGTTGGCGATGCTCTGTGTTGCGTCGGCTTGTTCAAAATTGCCATAGAGCGCCAAATCCATACGGCGGCCCTCGACAGTGATTTCGTCAACCCGCAATCCATCATTGAATGCATCAAGGGTAATGCCGAGTTCGGCGGCCGACAGGCCATTGTCTCCGAGCCGCACCTGGTTAGGTGTGATGCGCACTTCCGGGGCCCCAAGTTCAAGCGACGGTTGGGGACGCATCTGATGGCCCTCGGAACGCGGCAGGAGAGCTTCAACCTTGTCAGCCGCACGGCGGGCGGTTGTGACAATGTCATTTGTGTCTGTGCCTGCAATCACAAAATTCACCTGCCGCCCCCCGCCGACACCACGTCCAAAAAGGGAACGCTGTGCAAAGAAGCCGAACGTGCCCGGTTCCTTCAGGACGGGCTCGCTCAGGAGCGGAATAAGTTCCCCGGCGCGGTCCACGTTTTCAGGATAGGCACCGACAAAGGCGAAGTTGGTTGAGGCGAAGAAGAAGAAATTCCGCATCCATGGACGGTCATCCAGGTCGCGGTCGGCTGGGGCGGTGGGTGCCCAGTTGTCCCGGTTCGCATCTTCCACGCGGCCTGCGATCTGAAGGGCTGTTGCTAGATTGTAACCGGGTGGGGGGCTGATATAGCCGAAGACAAAGGCCTGGTTGCCGTCTGGCAGGTAATCGAGCTTGGGGAGAAAGAGCAGTGTTCCAAGCGCTGCAACGCCACAAATGATGGCGACAGTGCTGCCTGCGCGTTTTATCGAGGCAATCATCCACGTGACTGCTTCCAGAACTTTCGCGACAAAGCGCGACGCGAGCTCATCAAGGCGCGGCAGTGTGAAGAGCACATCATCCTCACCATCGCGCGGAAGCAATTGTGCAGCAAGCGCAGGGATGACGGTCACAGCGACAAGAAGTGACAGGGAAACGGCAACGGAAATTGCGACCGCAATGTCACGGAACAGCTGGCCGACTTCCGCCTGCATGAGAAGGATGGGAGCAAAGACAGCTACGGTGGTGGTGGCCGAGACCAGGACAGCGCTCCAGACCTGGCGTGTGCCTTCATATGCGGCTGTTTTGCGGTCATGCCCTTCAGACTTCAGTCGGAATATATTTTCCAGGACAACAATCGCCGCATCCACAACAAGACCAACGGCGAAGGCGATGCCCGCCAGTGAAATCACGTTGATGGATTGTCCGAGCGCTGCCATGGCAACGAATGACCCCACAATCGAAACAGGGATCGAAAGAGCAACGACGAGTGTCGCGCGCCATGAGCGGAGAAACAGGATGAGTACGATGACTGCCAATGTGCCGCCGACGAAGATATTCTGCCGTACGAGGTCGATGGCAGATTCGATGTAGACCGTCTCATCATAAGATTGGGTAGCCTGGAGGCCGGCATTCGGCAGTTCATTTTCATTGAGCTCGCGAAGGGCTTCCCTAATGCCCTCCATGGTCTCAATGACATTGGCGCCAGCCTCACGAACAGCGTTGACGGACATGGCATCGCTGCCCAGGCTGCGAAACTGACCAGTGCGTTGTTTGAAGCCAAACTCAACTGTTGCAATGTCGCCGACGACAACGCGCCCAATGCGGCCTGAGGCCTCATCTTGAGATGTGCGCAACACAACATTGCGCACCTGATCGACTGTCTTCAGCTCGCCTTCTGTGCGCACGATATAGGCGCGTTTGCCTTCATCAACCTCGCCTGCTGAAATCGACGCATTGGCTGAACGCAGTCGTTGCAGGACATCCGGCACGGTCAGGCCATAGCGGGCAAGGCGGTCAGGATGAATGATCACCTGAAGCTCTCGCTCGGTGCCTCCAAAGAGGTTTGAGCGGGCAACACCAGGAACCCGCTCCAGGCGTTCCTGGATGACGTCCTCGACAAAGTCCCCATAGGAGTTCATCGGACGGTCATTGCCCGGCAGGCGTGTCAGCACGATCCAGGTAATCGGATTGTCTTCCGTGCCGGCCGAACGCAGGACTGGTTCGCGGGCTTCGTCGGGATAGTTGCCGATTTGGTCCAGCCGATTGGAGGCAAGGAGCATGGCCCGGTTCATATCCGTGCCGAGGGCATATTCCAGGAAGACTTCGCCTCGGCCCGTTCGTGCCCGACTGGTCATTTGGGTGACGCCCTCAAGACCTTTCAGATTGTCTTCCTGCCGGTTGACGATTTCTCGTTCGATTTCAACAGGGGAGGCCCCTTGCCACTGGGTTGTGATGGTCAGGATTGGTTTTCGAACATCGGGAATGAGCTGGATTGGTATGGCGCGGAGTGCCACAAAGCCAAAGACAATGAGGATGATCACCGCTGCCAGAATAGCTGTTGGCCGTTCAATGGAGAGCCGGATCATATTCATGAGCTTAGGCCCCCTCGTCGACGCGAACAGGCTGACCTGAGCGCAAACGTTCATTGCCGCGAATTGCCACATTGTCCCCCACGCTCAATCCGCGGGTTACGACAAAGCGACCGCCAATTGGCTCACCCAGCTGCACCGTCCGCATTTGCGCGGTGCTGTCTGTCACCACAAAGACGATGGTCTCTCCCTGGCGGTTGACGATCGCATCTTTATGAACGCTCACCACATCCCGGCGTTCGCCAACAGGAATATGCACGATGGCGGTTTGGTTGGGCGTGAATTGCGCCTGCACGTCGCCTTCCAAAGTGAAGCGTACGGCGCGGGTTCGGGTAAGCGGGTTTTCGACGGGAACCAACGCCCGTACGCTGGCGGGTGCTTCAACGCCCGCAATCTCCACGATGACTGCACGGCCTGGATGCAGTCCGGCCATTCTGTCGGAGGGAATGTCCGCCTCTGCTTCCAGTGCTTCATCATTTACGAGGCTGATGACGGGCGCGCCCAAGGGCACATAAGCTCCAGCGGAGGTTTGACGAAGGGTCACAGTGCCGGAATAGGGCGCGCGGATGCTTGCATAATCGAGATTGAGGCGGGCAATTTCCAGGTCTGCATTTGCTTCTGTGACCCGGCTTTCGAGCGTGGTCACTTCCAGTTTCTTGTCTTCATATTGCCCTTGCTGGAAGGCAGCGGAGTTTCGCAGTCGGCGGAGGCGTTCGGATTCGTTCTTGCGTATTGCAAGTTCGGCTTCTGCGCGCTGCAGAGCGGCTTCCATACGGCGGACCTCGACCTGCAGGCTGTCAGAGACCAATTCGGCCATCAGGTCGCCTTCCTCCACATGATCGCCCACATGGACGTGCATCTTTGCAACCGCGCCGGCAATGCGTGCAGCGACCACGCCGGATTGTCTGGACACAAGACGCCCAATCACGGGCGCTGTCTGTCCGAATGGTTCGGATATCACAGCGTCCACCTGCACAAGTGAGGGTGGAGGGCCGCCTGGCTCATTTTCAGCCAGGGCCTGTCGGGGCAAAGTTAGGATAACGGCTGCCATAAAAGCAGCCGCCGCTGTTGTCACACGGAGTTTCATCGCCTAGATCAATTTTATTGTTCGTCGTTGAGCGGAGTTTAGGCGCGGGCGTGCGCTCATACGAGTAGAAAGTGATCAAATCGGCGTGCAGCGAAGCAAATGCGCTGATTAGCCCCATACGTCCCCGCTGGCTGGCTGCATTTCGCTGTCGTTAAAGATGATCCCTGGTTCCCTGTCCTGCTTAAGCAGCAGGGGGCCGTCCAGATCAACGAGGTCTTTGGGTTGGGCAACCAGCATTGCCGGGGCCATGCCAAGGGAGGTGCCGACCATGCAGCCCACCATAATTTCAAAGCCGATATCACGGGCGGCGCGCGCGGTGGCGAGCGCTTCTGTCAGGCCGCCGGTCTTGTCGAGTTTGATGTTGACCGTGTCATATAATCCAACAAGGGGGCCCAGTGACGCGATGCCGTGGCAGGATTCGTCTGCACACAGCGGCACAGGGCTGTCAAAAGTTCGAAGAAGGTCATCATCGCCTGCGGGCAGCGGTTGCTCGATCAAGGTCACATTGTAGGCGGCCATTGTGTTCGAATTTTTCTCCAGATTGTCTCGTGTCCACCCTTCGTTCGCATCGACGATCAATTTGGTGTTCGGAGCAACTTCGCGAATAGCGGCAATACGTTCTTCATCACCCTCACCACCAAGTTTGATTTTGAGAAGCGGGCGTGAGGCGGCTTGGGCAGCGGCAGCTCTCATTTTATCGGGTGTGTCGAGGCTGAGTGAAAACGCTGTGGTGAGTGGGGTTGGCGTGAGGCCGACAAGATCCGACACACGTTTGCCAGACTTTTTGGCTTCCAGATCCCAGAACGCGCAATCAAGTGCATTGCGCGCCGCCCCTGGTGGAAGGGCTAGTTGAAGGTCTGTTCGGCTCAGGCCTCTCTCAATTTCAGGCCGCAGCTTTTCTATGGTGCTCACCACGCCGTCGAGCGTTTCCCCATAACGCGCGTAGGGCACGCATTCACCGCGCCCGATAGTTTCGCCATCGCGCAAGGTCGCGACCACGACCATTGCTTCCGTTTTTGCGCCCCGGGAGATCGCAAAAGCGGCGGCAAGCGGCCAAGACTCAATGCTGCAAATGAGGTTTGTCATGACGAGGGATCATGGCGATGCGATGACGCACCGCCAAGTGATTTATTCGCGCACTCTCTTAGAAGCGACCTGCATAGTAGGAACCATTCCAGTTTTGGCCTGGCGGATCGTTTTCCAATTGGCGGATGCGTGCTTCGTAGAAGTCATACAAGGTGGAGATGGAT
>JAJFGY010000013.1 GCA_021775935.1 Alphaproteobacteria bacterium | reverse complement strand
GTGTGGACCCAGCGTAAGATCAGGCGTGCGGCGTAAAGACGAAACGGGACCCTCAGACAACGCATCGTCCGGTAGAGTGGACGGTGCGCGGGAAGTCTATTTTGAGCTGTATGCTGTCGGCGAGAGCATGAAGGTGTCTGCGGTCGATAGTGCCACCGGCACTGAAGTTTCGATCGTGGGGCCAGCGAAACTCCCACAAGCTGAGCTTGAACGTGTCGCGCTTAACAAACTGAACTATGTGATGAAACAGAAGCTGTCGGGAAAAAATCCCGCAGAAGCTGGAGATAAACCGACCCGAGATGGGAAGGGATGGGTGGTTTAGACGGTGTCAGTCGCGCTTGCGCGGCGTACCGCTTTGACCCAGCCCGATCTTTTTTGCCAGTTTGGAGCGCTGCGCTGCATAGTTTGGGGCGACCATAGGATAGTCTGCCGGCAAGCCCCATTTCGCGCGATATTCTTCCGGCGATAGACCGTAACGGGATCTCAGGTAGCGCTTCAGCATTTTGAGCTTTTTGCCGTCTTCCAGACAAATCAGATGATCATCTGTGACAGACTCAGCAATTGAGACGGCAGGCCCTTGCTGGGGGTGTCCTGAACTGGGTTCATCACCCAGGCCCGCAAGCACACCATGAACCGTTCGGATCATAGCGGGCAGGTCATCAACTGCGAGCGGGTTATTGCTGACATAGGCAGCAACAATTTCCGAAGCAAACTGAAGCGTTGCAGGAGAGGGGAGATCGTCACGATCACTCGGCATCTTCGAATCCGACAAGAATCTACACCAGGTATCTATGAACCAATACTTGGTTTCTGTATCGCAAACAGCGCAAGATTAATCAAGTAATTCTTCGAGTTATTTGAAAAACTGTTGTGATGCTCTATCAGAAACTCTCAAATCTTTGATGACCTTTGGTATTAACTGACTAGAACGCTCGGTTTTAATATCTCTGCCGCAGGTCGGCTGTGCGGCCTGCGTTCCGTCGATTTGGAGTTTTGAATGAGCCTGCTGAGCGGCGGTTTATCTGTTGTGGGGCGTTGGCGTGGAGAGACTATATGTGGTAACTAGCGCGCCTTACATTAACGCAATCTGCCTCTGGCATTGGCCCCCTCATTTGCCATCCAGCGACAGTCTCTGAAAAGGTTTCGACATGGCCGTCACAAATCCAAGCAGCGTGGATAATCCTACGTCACCGTTTTTCGCCCGGTCATTGGAAGATAGTGATCCAGAGATTTTTGGCGCTGTTCAAGATGAACTGGGACGTCAGCGAAATCAGATTGAATTGATAGCCTCTGAACACATTGTGTCCCGAGCGGTGCTTGAGGCGCAGGGATCGGTGCTGACGAACAAATATGCCGAGGGCTATCCGGGGCGCCGATATTATGGCGGGTGTGAGTTTGTTGATGTTGCGGAAACACTCGCAATTGAGCGGGCAAAGCAACTTTTCAACTGTGCTTATGTAAATGTTCAGCCCAACTCGGGCAGCCAAGCGAACCAGGGCGCGTTGATGGGCATGATTAAACCAGGTGATACGATCCTGGGAATGAGCCTGGCTGCTGGTGGTCACCTGACCCATGGCGCAAAGCCCAACCAATCAGGCAAATGGTTTAATGCAGTCCAGTACGGCGTGCGGTCCCAGGACCATTTGATCGACATGGATGAAGTAGAAGCGCTTGCAAAAGAGCACAAACCTCAGCTCATCATTGCGGGTGGTTCTGCTTACCCTCGGGTCATCGATTTTGCTGCCTTTCGTCAAATCGCCGATAGTGTTGGTGCCTATCTTATGGTCGATATGGCGCATTTTGCGGGGCTTGTTGCCGGTGGCGTTCATCCCAGCCCGCTGCCATACGCAGATGTGGTGACGACAACCACACACAAAACATTGCGTGGTCCCCGCGGCGGCATGATCCTTTCCAACAATGAAGAGCTTGGAAAGAAGTTCAATTCAGCAATTTTCCCGGGCATTCAAGGCGGTCCGCTGATGCATGTGATCGCTGGCAAGGCCGTGGCCTTCGGGGAGGCATTGCGACCTGACTTCAAATCTTACGCGCAGCAGATTGTTCAAAACGCACAAATGTTGGCAGGTACCTTGGTTGAAAATGGGCTCGACATCGTGTCGGGCGGCACAGATACGCATTTGATGCTGGTTGATCTTCGGCCCAAAGGTCAGACAGGGAATGTTGCTGAAGCCAGCCTTGAGCGCGCGAACATCACCTGTAACAAGAACGGGATCCCGTTTGACCCGGAAAAACCAGCGGTCACGTCTGGTGTTCGTCTCGGCACGCCTGCGGGCACAACGCGAGGGTTTGGCGCAGCTGAATTCCGGCTCGTCGGTGAACTTATTGCACAGGTGCTTGACGGGCTCGCAACAAATGGCCCTGATGGTAATGCTGAAATTGAAGCCAGCGTGCGTGGCGAAGTAGAAGCACTTTGTGGACGTTTTCCGATCTATTGAGCGCGCTGATTGTCGCAGCGAAGGTCGATGCAGGAATGATTGGCGAGAGCCAAAATAGGGGAGCTTGAGGCAGAATGCGGTGCCCATATTGCGGAAACGAAGACACTCAGGTGAAGGATTCCCGTCCAACGGAGGACAATACAGCCATCCGACGGCGGCGGTTCTGCCCTGGCTGTGGCGGCCGGTTTACGACGTTTGAGCGCATTCAGCTTCGCGAACTCACAATCGTGAAATCCAATGGGCGCAGGGTGCCGTTTGATCGAGATAAACTCATGCGCTCCGTGCAAATTGCTATGCGCAAACGCCCGGTTGAGGCAGAGCGCATCGAGCGTATGGTAAGCGGTATCGTTAGGTTCCTTGAGAGTATGGGCGAACCTGAAATCCCATCACAAAAAGTGGGCGAGCTTATTATGGAAGGGCTCCGCTCATTGGATGATATTGCTTATGTGCGTTTTGCCTCAGTCTACAAGAATTTCCGGGAGGCCAAGGACTTCGAAGAAGTGCTTGGAGAACTGTCTGGAACTGACGAAGACGAGCTCTGATCCAAATTCTTCTTCTGTAGAGTGTGCGCTGCGGAGGCAATGCCTGTGACAGCCGCTTTTGATGAACGCATGATGCGCGTCGCACTCGGGCTTGCAGAGCGCGGTCTTGGTCGTGTTGCGCCCAACCCATCGGTCGGGTGTGTCATCGTTCAAGAGGCCGATGGCGGTGGCAGGATTGTCGGGCGGGGGTGGACCCAGCCCTCTGGCAGACCCCACGCGGAGACCGAAGCCCTCACACGAGCCGGAGTGGCTGCAAAGGGCGGTACGGCCTATGTCACCCTTGAGCCTTGTGCGCACACTGGGAAGACGCCGCCCTGTGCTCAAGCGCTTATCGATGCCGGCGTGTCGCGGGTGGTGAGTGCGCTCACAGACCCAGATACCCGCGTTGCAGGTGCCGGATATGGCATGCTGAAGGCTGCCGGGATTGAGGTTGTTGATGGCGTTCTTGGCGCAGATGCCGCGCGCCTGAATGAGGGGTTTCTGACGCGGGTGACCAACGGTCGCCCGATGGTGAGCGTTAAGCTTGCGAGTTCGCTAGATGGCCGCTCAGCAACCCATACGGGCCATAGCCAATGGATTACTGGCGAGAGGGCCCGCAACCGGGCCCACCTGATGCGCGCTCGGACAGACGCCATTATGGTCGGCAGTGCAACAGCAATTGTTGATGACCCAGACCTCACCTGCAGGCTTTCTGGATTGGGTGACCGGTCGCCACATCGGATCATAGCTGACGGACGCCTGCGTCTGCCTCTCACCTCAAATCTTGTGCGCTCGGCAAGGGATGTGCCGGTTTGGATATTGACGCTGCCAGGCGGGGATGATGCCCGTCGACAGGCCTTTACAGATTGTGGCGTCGTGCTTATTGACGTGCCCGCCGGACCCGACGGCACGATGGACATGTCTGTTGCTTTATCTCTGCTGGGAGAACGTGGGATCACGCGACTTATGGTGGAAGGTGGTTCCAGGCTGGTGTCGTCGCTTATGCGCGCAGACCTTGTTGATCGACTTGACTGGTTTCAGGCCCCAAAAATGATCGGTGGCGATGGATACCCGGCACTGGCTGGGTTTGGGATCAATACAGTTGACGAAGCGCCAGAGTTTGAGTTGCTTGAGGTTTTGTCACTCGGCGAAGATACGCTGCAAAGCTTTAGTGTAAAAAGGTAAGCATTCATGTTCACGGGCATCATAACTGACGTTGGAAAGATCAGTCAGATCGAGCAACGGGGTGACATGCGGTTTGTCATCGAAACCGCGTACGATCCAGCGACCATTGCACTTGGCGCGTCGATTATGTGTGATGGCTGCTGCCTGACGGTGGTGGAGAAAGGGTCGATGAACGGCAGCAACTGGTTTGCCGTTGATGCGTCCAAAGAGACGCTCGATTGCACCTCGCTTGCAGATTGGACAGAAGGGTGCCCGGTCAATCTAGAACGAGCTCTCAAAGTCGGTGATGAACTTGGTGGCCATATTGTCAGCGGTCATGTGGACTGTGTGGCCGAAATCACAGACATCCGGGAGGAAGGCGATTCCAAGCGATTTACCTTTCGTGTCCCAACAAACCAAAGGCTTTTCATTGCGCCGAAAGGCTCTGTCACTCTTTCAGGAACCTCGCTTACCGTGAATGAGGTCGAGGGAGACCATTTCGGCGTTAACATTATTCCGCATACCCAGGAGGTCACAACCTGGGGCGATGCAAAGGTTGGCGATAAGATCAACCTTGAAATTGACGTGCTGGCCCGCTATGTCGCGCGCCTGACACAAGAGGACTGAGACCCGTGTACAAAGAATTTCTATCGCCTATTGAAGAAGTGATTGAGGATGCTCGCAACGGCAAGATGTTTGTGCTTGTTGATGCAGAGGACCGGGAGAATGAGGGCGACCTCGTCATTCCTGCGCAAATGGCAACCCCGGAAACCGTCAACTTCATGGCGAAGTATGGGCGGGGACTGATCTGCCTGTCGCTGAACTCAGACCGGGCAAAGCAGCTTAACCTAGAGCTGATGTCATCCAACAACCAGTCTCGTCATCAGACAGCCTTCACGGTTTCTATTGAAGCGCGGGAAGGTATTACGACGGGTATTTCAGCGCATGATCGAGCCCATACGATCACCGTGGCGATCGACCCAACTAAGGGCGCAACAGACATTGTGTCGCCGGGGCACGTTTTCCCACTTGTGGCGCGCGATGGTGGTGTGCTGGTTCGGGCGGGGCATACAGAAGCAGCTGTCGATATTTCGCGTCTCGCTGGTCTTTACCCGGCTGGTGTCATCTGCGAAATCATGAACGATGATGGAACCATGGCGCGGCTGCCGGATCTGGTTCAGTTCGCGCAACTTCACGGTCTGAAGATCGCAACGATTGCGGACCTTATTGCCTATCGCCGCCGTCACGACAATCTCATTCATCGTGCCATCGAGACAGAAATTGAGAGCGAGTATGGCGGAACGTTCAATCTGAACGTCTACCTCAATACGGCTGAATATGCTGAACATATCGCGCTGACGATGGGGGACCTGACAACGCCAGAACCGGTGCTTGTGCGGATGCATGCGATCAATGTGTTTGACGACATGTTGGGCGCGAAAGGGGGGCGGAATTCTCTGATTGAGGAGTCGATGCGGACCATTGCCAAAGAGGGTCGTGGCGTGATCGTTCTGATCCGTGACACAACGGCGACCGTTGTGTCCGACATGCTCCTGCACAAGGGTGAGTCTGAGGAACAGGGGCCACGGCGACTTCGTGAGTATGGAGTTGGGGCGCAGATTCTTCTCGATCTTGGCGTCCATGACATGATTTTGATGTCTGATACACCGCGCCAGATTGTCGGCCTGGAAGGATATGGACTTCGCGTGGTTGAACAACGCTCAGTCGATGGTAAGAAAATCAACACAAAAGATGCGGAAACAGTCTGATGGCCGGCCCTCATATTCTGATCGTCGAAGCCCGCTTCTATGATGACCTGGCAGATGAGCTGGCGCGCGGCGCCATCGCAGAGATTGAAGCTCAGGGTGGTACCTATGAGCGTGTGTCGGTGCCCGGCGTGCTCGAAATTCCCGCAGCGGTGAAAATCGGGTGCGATGCCAGTCGGGCAGGCAAGCTGGAAAAGGCCTATGATGGCTATGTCACGCTTGGCTGTGTCATTCGGGGCGAGACGACACATTATGACATTGTGTCGAACGAATCCGCCCGTGCGCTGATGGATTTGACCATTGATGACAAGATTGCCCTTGGAAACGGGATCCAGACAGTTGAGAACAGCGACCAGGCTTGGGCACGTGCCAACGTTTCTGACAAAAATAAAGGTGGCGGAGCGGCGGCTGCGGCGTTAGCAATGGCGGCCTTGAAACACCGTTATGGCGCAGGAGCGTAAATCACGAATGGAGTCCTCCCAACCTGGCAAACCCGGCAAAGTCTCAAAACGAGCGGGACGCAGTGCGGCTCGGCTTGCTGCTGTGCAGGCGCTTTACCAGATGGATGTTGCGCAGACAGACCTGGAAGACGTGATCGAAGAATTTGTTCTCCACCGGTTTGGCCGTGAGGTGGAAGGCGAGCTCTATCACGAGGCTGAAGAAGCCCATTTCGATGACGTCGTGCGTGGCGTGGTGCGGGAACAAAAAACCATTGATGTGCGTATTAATGAGGCGCTAGCCGAAGGTTGGGTGCTGGCCCGTATTGATGCCACGCTTCGGGCGACGCTTCGGGCAGGTGGGTACGAGCTGCAGCGGAATAAGGATATTCCTGCCAAGGTTGTCATCACGGAATATCTCGATATTGCGAAAGCCTTTTTCGAGAATGATGAACCTAAAGTGGTGAACGCTGTTCTTGACCGGATTGCAAAGGCGATCCGTCCTCAAGAGTTTGGCCAAGCGGGCGCCTGATATGTCCGGCAGCGACGACACCGTCCCTGTCTCCAGTTCTGTTCCTGGCGAATTTTCAATCATTGAGAGACTGTTTGCGCCGCTTGCAGGCGAGGGCGCGTTTGCGCTTCAAGATGACGCGGCTCTTTTTACGCCAGCTCCAGGTCGACAATTGGTGCTCACCAAAGATGCGATTGCGGAAGGCCGACACTACCTGGCAGGTGATCCGCCAGGCGATGTGGCGCGGAAGCTCTTGAGGGTCAACCTGTCAGACCTCGCAGCGAAAGGCGCAACCCCGCGAGGCTACCTTCTCTCGTGCGCCTGGTCGATTGAGACTGGTTATGATTGGATGGCGGCGTTTGCAGCCGGGCTTGAGGCGGACCAGAAGCAATATGGCCTTCAGCTTTTGGGGGGAGATACCATCAGGGTTGAGGGGCCGTCAGTATTTTCTCTGACAGCTATTGGCGATGTCGCGGAGGGCGAGATGGTGTTGCGATCCGGTGCGCGGCCTGGAGATGACCTGTGGGTCACTGGAACGATAGGGGATGGTGCTCTGGGACTTCTTGCGGCGCAGGGGGAGTTGGAATTTCTACCTAAGCCAGATAACGAGTATTTGGTTGGCCGGTACCGGGTTCCAGAGCCGCCGGTTACGTTCGGTCAAGGCCTGAGTAGTTTGGCGTCCGCGGCGCTTGATGTTTCAGATGGCCTGCTCGCAGATGCTCGGCACCTCTGTGGTGCGTCCGAGGTGGGGATTGAGATCGCACGCGATGCCGTTCCCGTTTCTCCCGTTGTGCGAACCTGCCTTTCAGCGAACGAACGCTATTGGGAGACAGTCCTTGGCGGAGGCGACGACTACCAAATACTCTTTTCTGCACCGGGTGCAACGCGAGAGAAGATTAAGTTTTTGACGCAATCGTCGGGCACTTCAGCCTGCCGTGTCGGTCGGGTAACTGAGGACACCGGTCGCGTGAAGCTATTTGATGCGGCCGGCAAACACCTGCCTATCGAACCAGCAGGGTTCCAACACTTCTAATGTAAGACCGGCGTCCCCACACCCATTTGTTCCTTTGCAAATGATCCAGCGTTACGTGAGCTGCTTCTCCATGAAACACCGACGGTCGATAGGTAGACCGATATGCTCTTCATGTTCACGAAGAATGTGGAGACCCGGCGTCCATTGCTCGGGGGACATGATCTTGTAGCCATGCTTTGCATAGAAGGGTGCGTTCCAGAGAACATCCTCAAAGGTTGAGAGGGTGAGGCGGGTGACGTCACGTTGTCGGGCCCAGCTGGCAACTGCTTCTAACAATTGACCGCCAAGACCTCGTCTTCCGTGGGCGGGATCGACGGACATCTCCTGCAGGTGCACAGCGTTGTCTAGTTCAAATGCGAGGGCAAAACCTGCGACTGTGCCATCGGCATGGGCCGCAACAAAAGCGCCCCCGGTCTGGACGAAGCTCGTCACAAAGTCGGGGTCGCTGAAATCACCTGCGAGATCGTCAAGACCAATTGTTTTGAAAAGCTCCCCTGCATTGATTTCAACCTGCGCGAATGCAGGAACGTCACCCGATTGGGCATTTCTTATCGTGTAGGTCATGTAGGTGTGTCTTTCGCTTCCCGAAATTGATCGTGCAAGCTCAGGGATGAGCCGCACGGAATTGCCCTCGAGTTTGCTGAAGGCAGCTATCGTCAATTGGTCGTCTCTATGACGTCGGGTTTAGCGCATGGGTACAGAGCGGTCCTTTGTGACACTCGCTTTCAGCATAGCAAAAGATTGAGAATGTGGAAGTCTTTGACCGAACTTGCTGCACATTTGACCTTGGTGTCACAGGGTGTATCGCATAGCGTCCGATGATGACCCAATCAACCCTTCAGACCGATGACAGTCTGGCGCGGCGTAACACGTTTCTGCTTTCTGGCGGGCAGGCGCTCTACGGCTCGAACATGGCCGTATTGATCACCCTTAGCGGTTTGGCTGGGGTGCATCTGTCTCCTGACCCTGCCTATGCCACGCTTCCGATCAGTGCCATGGTTGTGGGCACTGCTCTGTCAACAGTGCCAGCCTCGCTCTTTATGCAACGCACAAGCCGCAGGCGGGGCTTCATGCTGGGCACCGCCACTGGGGTCTTTGGCGCGGGGCTCGCCATGGTTGCGCTATTTGGTCATTCTTTCGCACTGTTCTGCAGTGCGCTTTTCATCTGTGGGATCTACCAGGCCTTCGCCGGATATTACAGGTTTGCGGCGGCGGACACGGCGAGCGATGAATTTCGTCCACGAGCAATTTCATGGGTGATGGCAGGTGGTGTGGCGGCTGCTTTTGTTGGTGGACAGCTGGTGGCATTGTCGAGCGACTGGCTGGGCCCGGTTCCTTTTGTGGGTGGATATGCCACCTGCGTCGTGCTCAGCCTCATCGCCTTCGTTGTGATGTCTTTTCTCACAATTCCAAAATTGAGTGAGGACGACCAAGCTGATAGCGGGCGACCTCTAGGAGAGATTTTCTCGCAACACAAAGCCATTGTGGCCGTTGGGTGCGGAATGGTTGGCTATGGGATTATGACATTGGTCATGACAGCAACGCCCATTGCGATGATTGGGTGTGGGCTATCTGTCAAAGACGCTGCCTTCGTTATCCAGTGGCATATTTTCTCCATGTTCGCGCCGAGCTTCTTCACGGGCAATTTGATCGCGCGATTTGGTGTCATGCCGGTTATTGCTGCCGGGCTGGCGCTGCTCACAGGGTGTGGGCTGGTTGCGCTTAGCGGTCTCGAAGTTGAACGGTTTCTGGCAGCGCTCATATTGCTCGGACTGGGGTGGAATTTCACTTTCGTGGGGGCGACCACACTTCTGACCGAGTGCTACGACGCGTCTGAACGTAGCAAAGTGCAGGCTGCCAACGATTTGATGGTGTTTGCTGTCGTCGCGATTGCCTCTTTTGCGTCTGGTGGGCTGCTGAATGGGCTGGGTTGGGACGCCGTAAATTTCGCTCTCTTTCCATTCGTATTCCTGGCAGCTCTCCTCACACTCTGGTTTGTCCTTCAAGGGCGCAAACTGGCCGTGTGACAACAGGCACTATGGTTAACGAAATCAAAAGACCTTCTCCAGATACTCACTCCCTGAACGCTCAGATCAGGAGAGCATCCCCATGGGGCAAATCGATGACATTCTGAAGGATCAGCCGCTGAACTGTGGTGCTTGCAATAAGTGTTGCCGGAAGAACCCAGGCATATTTTTGCTCCCCGAATATGGCGATGATCCTGCGCTCTATGAGGGAGCGCTTGATGAAATGGACGGACGTCCGATCCTTAAGACAAAATCCAACGGTGACTGTATCTACCTGGACCTCGAGAAGGGCTGCATGAACTATGAGAACCGTCCGAGAGTCTGCAGAACCTATGATTGTCGATCTGACTATATGCAATGGGTTGTGAAACCCCGAGCCGAGCGGCGTGCGATGATGAAATCCGGCCAGCTCAACCAGGGTGTTCAAAAGGAAGGTCGCACACGTTTGAAGGCGATTTTAGGTTCAAAACAATCACAGATTGCCGCTGACTAGCGGGATGCTTGGAGATAGCTCTTATGGACCAGCTTGAAGCCCTCATAAGTTCAAACCCGATTGAATGCGGTGCCTGCCAGAAATGCTGTCAGAACAATCCAGGCATTCAAATTCTTCCTGAGTTTGGAGACGATCCAGATCTCTATGCCGGTAACACCGAAGAAATTGAAGGCCATCTTGTTCTCAAACGCCAAAGCAATGGCGACTGCGTCTATCTTGATTCGGCGACGGGCTGCACGAACTACGAGAATCGCCCCAGCATCTGCCGTAGTTTCGATTGTCGCCGGGGATACATGCATTGGATGGGGCGCAGTCGGAAAGACCGGTTGGCGGCCAAGAAAGCTGGTCAGTTGAACCCTCGTGTTCAGCGCGAGGGTGAAAAACAGCTCAAACAGGTGCTAAACGCCGGGCAATAGCGGCCGCGCGGTTCCAGAGGGACGCTGGGGAAGTCTATTCCAAAGGTTTCTATTCGATCTCACGCTGAGACTTTGCCCTGGTCACGAGCCTCTTGAGCGCTTGCTCTAACCCCTTGCCAATCAATGAGACTTTCCCGCTCTGCGGCGGTTGCACACATGGTTAAGGTTTGGCACTCTTCTGCCCATCTTAGGGGAGGGGGCGATTGGCTAGGAGGTAGCCAGCGAACCCTTGTCTCATATCAGAAGTTCAATCCTATATAGGGATAAGGAAAAACTATGAGCACGTCTTTGTGGGCAATCATTGGGTGTGGAGCTCTCGCCGTATTGTACGGCGTATGGGCATCGCGCTCCGTGATGGCAGCCGACGCGGGTAACGCGCGGATGCAGGAGATCGCGTCAGCGATCCAAGAGGGGGCTAGCGCCTATCTTAATCGTCAATACCGGACCATTGCGTATGTGGGTATTGTCATCTTCGGTCTGGTTTGGTGGCAACTCGGCATGACCGTTGCTGGCGGCTTTGCCATTGGCGCCATTCTGTCTGGTGCAGCTGGCTATATTGGCATGCTGGTATCTGTACGCGCGAATGTGCGGACGACACAGGCCGCAAGTGAAAGCCTCGCGGCGGGGCTTGCTATCGCTTTCAAGTCAGGTGCTGTTACAGGGATGCTTGTTGCTGGTCTGGCGCTTCTTGCTGTCGCGGTCTATTTCGGCATTCTGACAGGTACGATGGGCCACGAAGCTGGTTCGCGGACTGTCATTGATGCCCTTGTCGCACTTGGTTTTGGGGCCTCACTCATTTCCATCTTTGCTCGTCTTGGTGGTGGTATTTTCACCAAAGGCGCTGACGTGGGTGGTGACCTGGTTGGTAAGGTCGAAGCCGGTATTCCGGAAGATGATCCCCGGAACCCCGCGACGATTGCTGACAATGTTGGCGACAATGTTGGTGACTGTGCTGGCATGGCCGCTGACTTGTTTGAAACCTATGCTGTGACGATTGTTGCTACCATGGTGCTTGCATCGATCTTCTTTGCCGGTGACATGATGGTCAACATGATGACCTATCCGCTGGCTATTGGCGGTGCGTGTATCATTACGTCCATCATCGGTACGTTCTTTGTACGTCTTGGCAAAAGCAACTCGATCATGGGTGCGCTTTATAAAGGGTTCGTGGCGTCAGCGGTGCTGTCGCTTGGTGCTCTCTATTACGTCACGGAACGTCTTGTTGGTTTCAGCACGGAACTCACAGTTGCAAGCCAGACCTTCACAGGCCAAAGCCTGTTCCTGTGTGGCGTCTGTGGTCTGTTGATCACCGGTCTGATCATCTGGATTACCGAGTACTACACAGGTGTTGACTACCGCCCTGTGAAGTCGATTGCGGCAGCTTCTGAAACCGGCCACGGCACAAACGTGATCCAGGGTCTTGCTGTTTCTATGGAAGCAACAGCCTTGCCCGCACTAGTCATTGTGATTGGCATTATCGCCACTTACAGCCTTGCAGGTCTCTTTGGTATTGCTATCGCGGTCACGACAATGTTGGCACTTGCCGGCATGGTGGTTGCGCTCGATGCATTCGGTCCTGTGACGGATAATGCGGGCGGTATTGCTGAAATGGCTGACCTGCCTGAGGACGTCCGCAAAACGACAGATGCTCTCGATGCTGTCGGGAACACAACGAAAGCTGTGACCAAGGGATATGCAATTGGTTCTGCAGGCCTTGGTGCCCTGGTGCTCTTTGCAGCCTACACGCAGGACTTGATCCTGTTTGCAGCTAACTCTGAGACCTATCCGTACTTCGCGGGTGTTGTGGCAGACTTCTCTCTGTCCAATCCTTACGTGGTTGTCGGTCTCTTTGTTGGTGGTCTGTTGCCTTACCTCTTTGGTTCGATGGGCATGATGGCTGTTGGCCGTGCTGCCGGTGCGATCGTTGAGGAAGTCCGTCGTCAGTTCAAAGAGAAGCCTGGCATCATGCAGGGCACTGAGAAGCCTGACTATGGTGCGGCAGTTGACCTTCTGACCAAGGCTGCGATCAAGGAAATGGTTATTCCTTCCTTGCTGCCGGTTCTCTCACCCATCGTTCTGTACTTCATCGTGCTGGCGGTTGCTGATAAGTCAGCCGCGTTCTCTGCACTTGGGGCGATGTTGCTGGGTGTGATCATTACGGGTCTCTTCGTGGCACTCTCCATGACCGCAGGTGGCGGTGCTTGGGATAATGCCAAGAAATACATCGAAGATGGCAATCATGGTGGTAAGGGCTCAGAAGCTCATAAGGCTGCTGTAACCGGCGACACAGTCGGTGATCCTTACAAGGATACGGCTGGTCCTGCGGTGAACCCCATGATCAAGATCACGAACATTGTGGCTCTGCTGCTGCTCGCGATCCTGGCTCACGGCTGATCTCCAGGTTAGAGACAAAAAGAAACCCCGCGAGGAGCGATCCTCGCGGGGTTTTTCGTTCCGCACTGAAGAAATTAGAGAGCGCTTGAGAGCGAATTCCCTGAAGCGTTGAGATCTTCAAAGGCGATGCTCAGGCGGTCAACGATGCCTTTTTCGCCTTCACGCAGGACTACGCGCGGGTCGTACTTTTTCTTGTACGGTTCGTCGGTATCTGGATCGATCTGGAACTTGAATGCTTTCGGATTGGCTTCAACATAGGCGCCCACACGTTCTGCAAAAGCAAACTGGGTGTCTGTGTCGATGTTCATTTTGAAGACACCATATCCAACAGCCTCAGTGATCTTCGCTTTCTCTGAGCCTGAACCACCATGGAAGACAAAGTGCAGTGGGTGGGCGCCGGTGCCAGCAACAGCAGAAACAGCTTCCTGGGAGGCTTTGAGAATTTCCGGGCGGAGCTTCACGTTGCCGGGTTTGTAGACGCCATGCACGTTACCAAAGGCTGCTGCGACCGAGAAATGTCCCAGCGGTGAAAGACGCTCATATGCTGCCAGGACTTCCTCAGGCTGGGTGTAGAGCTTGTCATTATCGACTTCGTCGAGATCTTTGCCGACGCCATCTTCTTCGCCACCCGTGACACCCAGCTCAATTTCCAGGCTCATGTCGATTGCAGCGAGGCGCTTTAGCAGCCGCTCACATTCAGCGAGATTGTCTTCCAGGCTCTCTTCGGAAAGGTCGAGCATGTGGGAGCTGAAGAGCGGTTTGCCGGTCGCCTTGAAACGTTCTGTGCCGGCGTCGATGAGGGCATCTACCCAGGGAACCAAAGCGCGGTTGGCATGGTCTGTATGGAGAACCGCGCAAACGCCGTAGGCTTCTGCGACGCGGTGAACATGTTCGGCTGCAGATATGGCGCCGAGATGCCGGGCCTTGGCTGTGTCCTCAAGGCCTTTGCCAGCGTAGAACTGCGCGCCGCCACCTGATAGCTGAATGATGACATCGGCTTTGTTTTTTGCAGCTGATTCAAGAACAGCGTTGATTGACTGGGTGTTGACGACGTTAACGGCGGGCAGGGCATAGCCACCGGCTTTGCAAGCCTCAACAAGCGCAATGTAGTCGGCCCCTGTTTGGACACCGGGTTTGAGTTTTGAAGTCATGGATCTCTGTTCTCAATTGGTTGGTCAGACGACGCACCTTTTTGCACCGTCTGTGAGTGTGAAGCGATACGGCGTCTTGCCGGGCGGCGTACCTGCCCGGGGACGCGGTGTTTTATCGGCCCGGTTGTGCAGGCGCGTTTTGGTTGAAGCGACCCAGATTGCCAAAGATCTGGCCGAGGACAGTGAGTTCCTTGCCGCGGGTCGGTGTCTTCCGGGTTCTAAAATCGACAATGATGCCATCTTCAAGCCCATAATATCCCACTTCTTCGACTGTTTTTGTCTCGTCGAAATAGATTGCGACCACTTTGCGGTCGATCTCTTCGGGCGTGTAGAACATGAGCTTTTCGAAGGTCGAGGAGATGTAATACCAGACCTTGCCATCGATTGAGGCTGTCGTAGAGGGAGAGCCAAGCAGAGCTTCGAGTTCCGCTTCGCTCGTAATTCCCTCCTGAATCTGGTCAAAATCACGCTGGTCATAGATGTAGCCACGTTCTTCAATTTCGGCACTACAGCCGGTGAGGGCGGTGGCCCCAAAGATTGTGACAATAATTGCTGACTTGAAGGGGGCCAGCAGAGCGGCTAAACGCTGTCTCATCGAAATACCTTTATTAGTCCCGACGCACGCTCCAGGGCGCACTACGGGCTTTGCGCAAGTCACCTGTTGACGTACCTCTAACGGCGTCTAAATTCAAGCTTTCCTGCCAATTTGGTGGGGAGATGGAAAGTATCGACATGTTTTGGAAAAGCTGGTTCAAGGCCTCATCAGCGGACGAAAGCGCGTTTCTGCTCTACCGAAACCTGGTGGATCAGGCACGTGCCCCGCAGTTTTACTTGAATGTTGGCGTGCCTGATACGCTGGATGGGCGTTTTGACATGATTGTGCTTCACATGGTCGTGGTCATTGAGCGTCTGAGTGTCATTGGCGAGAGTGCCAAGGGGCTTAGTCAGAAGCTTTTTGACGTCATGTTTGACGATATGGACCAGGCGCTTCGCGAGATTGGTGTGGGAGACCTGTCTGTCGGCAAGAAGGTGAAGACGATGGCCCGGGCTTTTTATGGTCGATTGGGCGCTTATGATGAAGCTTTCCAGACGGGTACGGATGAGGCAGTCCGCGAGGCTTTGAAGCGGAATGTGTTTCGCGACGCGGAGATTGCCCCAGAACGGTTGGATGCGCTGACGGCCTACACAAAAGCAGTCCGCGCGGCCCTGAACGACACGAACCTTGAGGCGTTCTCAACTGGAACGGTTGCCTTTCCAGCTGCCCCAGAAGGCGTGTTGAATGCTGAGGTCCGCCCTTGAGCGAGCTTAAAGACAGTGGTGGGGATGGGCTTCCCGGGTTCAAGCGCGTTATTACGCGCGATGATGTGCCAGACGATGGACGGGACGTAACGCTTACGGCGAGTGCTGAAGCCAGGAAAATCCTGGCGGAACGTTATGGGCTTGTCGCTCTTCATGCGCTTTCGGCAACGCTTGTGGTGGAGCCTTGGCGAAAAAAGGGCCTGAAGGTCAGTGGAAAGCTAAACGGGGATGTTGAGCAAGCCTGTATCGTCTCCCTCGATCCCGTGCCCGCTCTTTTGGACGTGGACTTCACTCTTGTCTACCTCCCAGAAGATGTCTCTGGCCGCCGTGCTTTGGAGATCGCCGTCGATCCGCTCGCCGAAGAGCCCCCGGACCCATTACCTCTAGAAGGGATCGATTTGGGGGATGCTGTTGCAGAACAGCTGGCATTGGCGCTTGATCCCTATCCACGTGCCGAGGGCGCAGAGCTTTCAGCAGGTGAGTCGCAAGATAGTGCAGATGATGGATCAGAAAAGAAGCCTAACCCTTTTGAAATACTGAAAAATCTCAAAACGCCAGAATAGCGCTACGGCAGACGCGATGCGTCCTATTAACTGTTGTTTCAAAGGGTAGACTGGGTATTGTCTGACCGCTTGGCGTAATTGGTTGTTTGAGCCAGGCAGTTGAAACCAAGAATTGGGAAACCCAAGATTTGGCGCGCGATCTAACAATTGCAATAGATGGGATGGGCGGAGATTTTGGTCCGTCGGTAGTCATTCCCGGGGCTGAGATTGCCCATGTCCGGCATCCAGACGTCCGTTTCCTGATTTTTGGTGATGAAACCGAAATCCGGACGGAGCTTGAAAAAACGCCGAAACTGGCCGATGCCAGTACTGTCGTTCATACAGATGTTTCCATCTCCATGAATGACAAGCCGAGCCAAGCGCTTCGCCGTGGCCGCAAAACCAGCAGCATGTGGCGCGCAATTGATTCTGTGAAGCAGGGCGATGCGCAGGCTGCCATGTCAGCGGGCAATACCGGCGCATTGATGGCGATGTCCAAAGTCATCCTGAAAACCATGCCTAATATTGACCGGCCTGCTCTTGCCGCTCTTATTCCGACCATGCGCGGTGAGAGTGTGATGCTTGATTGTGGCGCAACGATTGGGCCTGAATCCAAGCAGCTGGTTCAGTTTGCCGTGATGGGTGAGGCCTATGCGAAAGTGCTGTTTGGTTTCGATAAGCCGAGCGTCGGCCTGCTCAATATCGGCGAAGAAGAGATGAAGGGCACGG
The DNA here is from genome assembly GCA_021775935.1 of Alphaproteobacteria bacterium. Lineage (GTDB taxonomy): Bacteria > Pseudomonadota > Alphaproteobacteria > Parvibaculales > Parvibaculaceae > Mf105b01. Next base: position 14,357 of record JAJFGY010000013.1, on the reverse strand, counting down.
AATCGGTGAAGGCCGCCGCCCAGATGTTGCGAGAATCCAACCTCCCTATTCATTTTCACGGTTTCATCGAGGGTGATGACATTGCCAAAGGCACAGTTGATGTCGTGGTGACAGATGGCTTTACGGGGAATGTTGCTGTGAAGACCGCAGAGGGCACAGCACGGCTGATGAGCAGCTACCTTCGCGAGGGCATGACGCGCTCAATCTTCAGTAAGCTTGGCTACCTTTTGGCCCAAACGGCCTTCAACATGCTTCGCGACCGGCTTGATCCCAATGTCCACAATGGTGGCCTTTTCATGGGGCTAAATGGCCTGATTGTGAAGAGCCATGGTGGGGCAAATGCCGCGGGCATTGCCTCTGCGCTTGATACGACGGTTGATGTGGCGTCTGCCGACCTGGTTCAAAAGATCGCCGCTGATCTTGCGCATCTTGGCGATATGGATGAAGAAGGCGATGGGGAGCATCAAAACAAGGTGGTTGCGACGTGAGTGTGACAAGAAGCGTTATTGCGGGCGTTGGGTCTTACCTTCCTGAGCGCGTGGTGACGAATGAAGACCTCGCAAAGTTTGTCGATACAAGTGATGAATGGATTGTGGAGCGTTCCGGCATCCGGCAGCGCCACATGGTCAATGATGGCGAGAAGACGTCAGACTTGGCACTAGCTGCTGCAAAAGCAGCATTGGCCAACGCCAATGTGGATGCGCAGGACATTGATCTGATCATCATGGCGACGACGACCCCGGATAATACTTTCCCCGCGACGGCGACATCGGTTCAAGCTGCACTTGGTATTCACCACGGGGCGGCGTTTGATCTGCAGGCGGTTTGCTCCGGCTTTATTTTTGGCCTTTCTACTGCGGACAATTTCCTGAAAGCGGGGCAATTCAAGAACGCCCTGGTGATTGGTGCTGAAACCTTCTCCCGGCTGCTTGATTTCGAAGACCGCACAACCTGCGTTCTCTTTGGGGATGGCGCCGGTGCTGTCGTTCTTCAGACGGAAGAAGGCGAAGGTGGGATCGAGGACCGCGGCATTCACACCGCGCATCTTCACAGTGATGGCCGTCATAAAGAAAAGCTCTATGTGGACGGTGGACCCTCTTCAACACAGACCGTCGGTCATGTGCGAATGCTGGGACGGGATGTGTTCCGGCATGCTGTTGTGAATATTGCCGATGTCATTAACGAGGCTCTGGCAGCTACCAATCTGACCATTGACGACATTGACTGGTTTGTGCCGCATCAGGCGAATAAGCGCATCCTGGATGGCACAGCGAAGCGAATCGGTCTGCCGCCCGAGAAAGTCGTGATGACGGTCGGAGAGCATGGCAACACGTCTGCAGCGTCTGTTCCGCTTGCACTCAGTGTTGCGGTGGCCGATGGTCGCATTAAGCGTGGCGATCTGGTGCTGCTTGAAGCAATGGGTGGCGGTTTTACCTGGGGCTCTGCACTCGTTCGTTGGTAGTCCAGCGACATGCGCGTCAAATTCAGCACAACATTCTAAGTAAACAGGACCCGCCATCTCATTGATATTGACGGGATAATTCCGCTGGCCTACCTTTTGTGACAACGCGAGAGGATGGTCATGGGGCAAACAATTACGCGCGCTCATTTGAGCGAGGCGGTTTATCAGGAAGTCGGTTTATCGCGGAACGAATCTGCGGATTTGGTCGAGTCAGTTTTGACGGCTATCGGCGATAGCCTGTCTGAAGGTGAGACTGTGAAGCTGTCTTCCTTCGGTTCTTTTTCTGTGCGCCAAAAAGGCGGTCGCATGGGCCGGAATCCAAAAACCGGTGAAGAAGTTCCGATTAAGCCTCGCCGGGTGTTGGTCTTTCGGCCAAGCCATGTGCTCAAGGAACAAATCAACAAAGCGCTGACTGTGGCAAAAGCTGCGGGCGCTGCGCTCACTGGGGTCAGTTCTACCGGCTCTGCAGACCAAGCGGCGGATTGATCTTGGCCGTGATTGAGAGCTCAAGCCCGCAAAAATCGCCCGATGCTTTTCGGACGATCAGCGAAGTTGCCGCCGATCTTGATGTGCCTCAACATGTGCTGCGCTTTTGGGAAAGTAAATTCGCGCAGATAAAGCCGCTGAAGCGCGGCGGCGGTCGGCGGTATTATCGACCAGAAGATGTTGATCTGCTGCGCGGCGTTCGTGCCCTTCTCTACAAAGATGGCTACACAATCAAAGGCGTTCAGAAGGTCTTTCGAGATCAGGGTGTGCGCTTTGTCATGGAGACGGGACGGGCGGCAGGTGATGGTTCTGTGGCAGACATTGCCCGTGCGGCGGTTGAGCGGGGTGATGAACCTGCAGATGGCGACGGCGAAGAATATGGGCTTGACCGGACGGCGCGTTCAATTCTGTCAGGTATTGCCCGTCGGCTTGAAGCGCTGAAGGCCGATCTGGACGCAGATGCCGACGGCGAAGAAGACGACGTCTAAAACACTTTCTTTATTAGACTGTTTCTGCGCTGGTGGCCGTTGATCGGCGACAAGAGCGCCTCTATAGTGCCGCTCCTTCCGGGGTTATCCCCCAATTATCATTGATGGCCTGGAAGGTTTTGACGGAGCGTAGCGCAGCCCGGTAGCGCACTTGTCTGGGGGACAAGGGGTCGTGGGTTCAAATCCCGCCGCTCCGACCAATGCAAGAAGCCGTCTCTCATCTTTGTTGTGGGGGGCGGCTTTTTCATAGTCCGCAGGCCTGGCTGCCGAACCGGCCGCAGATGTAGACAAAAAAAACCGAGTGAGGCATTGTCCGGCCAAGCCCGTATGAATATTCAAGCCGGGCGTTTGATCTTTACTGAATGGACATCCAATGACTGCAATTTACGCCATTGTCGCCTTCATCGCTGTGATGGCGATTCTCAATAAAATGACATTTGGTCGCTTCGACTGACTTTTTGGGTGACGCGCAGCCGGACGGAAAACCGCCAGGCTTGAATTTGCCGCTTTTCCTGGCTGCGCTCTCTTATCCGTCCAACTTGTCTGGACGTTGCATCCAGTCGATGAGCGGTTTGGCTGGGAACGCCCACGCGATGCCCGCAATCGGATAAAAGATGAGCTGCGCTGCCCAATGGTCTGGAAGGACTTCGATGGCCAGCCAGATTGCAGCGAATGCATAGACCGTCAGCCCAACCAGAATAATGAGAGTGCCAAGTAGCTTCCTAACGCCGATGGGCAGAAAAGGGGGCTTGTAGGGCTGGGTGTCCATTTCAAAAATCTCCATTCCAGCTCTTCCTACGGCATTCACGGTATTTCGCCAAGGTGTGGCGAGAGGTCGCGACTGAGTGTGGGCCTTGTTGGATGTTGGGGACCGCGCTATGTCATGAGGATCATGACTGTGACCGAGACTCAAATCGACCCCGATACATCAGCCCGCCAGATCGGTGCCCGTCGCGCCATTGCGATTTGGCTGTTTGTCATTTGCGGCCTGGTGGCCGGCATGGTCGTGGTTGGTGGTGCAACACGACTTACCGATAGTGGTCTCTCCATTACAGAGTGGAAGCCGGTTACGGGCGCCATTCCGCCTCTCTCCCAAGAGGTGTGGGAGGAAGAGTTCGCGAAGTACAAGCTGATCCCGGAATATATCCGGATCAACCGCGGGATGAGTCTGGATGAGTTTAAGACCATCTATTGGTGGGAGTGGGGGCACAGGTTTCTGGGGCGTCTTGTCGGGCTCGCCTTCTTCATTCCATTTGTTTTTTTCTACTTCACCAAACGCATAGACCGACCCTTGCTGCCTCATTTGGCCGCGATGTTCGTGATTGGTGGGCTACAAGGAGCACTTGGCTGGTACATGGTGATGAGCGGGCTCACCGAACGGGTTGATGTGAGCCAGTATCGTTTGGCAGCCCATCTCAGCCTGGCCTTCTTTGTTTACGGCTACATGTTCTGGTTTGCCACAGCGCTCTGGCGCCACGAACTGCCGGACCGCATTGCTTTCAAAGGCATTGAACTGGGCGCCGCCTTCGTTGTGATCGCCATATTTGTGCAGGTCATTCTGGGAGCGTTTGTCGCAGGTCTCAATGCCGGGTTCATTTTCAACACCTGGCCATTGATGGATGGGTCCTTTATCCCGCGACATCTCTATCCGCTGGACTCACTCTGGGCGAGTGCATTTGATGATGTGCGGACCGTGCAATTTAATCATCGGATGTTTGCCTATGGACTTCTTGTACTCATGGGCTGGCACTATTGGAAATTGAATGGGTCTGACACTGAGATCCAGAAAACGGGCCATTGGCTGCTGGCGGCATTACTGGTGCAGGTCTTTTTGGGTATTGCCACAATCCTGACCGTCGCGCGGATTGAAGTTGCGCTTCTTCATCAGGCAGGCGCAGTCCTGCTGCTAAGCGTGGCGCTCCTTCATCTGCAGAATATCGGACGGGCCACGAGGTAACGCAGCCCGTCGTTTTGTTCTAAGCCAAGAGTGCCTGATCAAGATCGGCAATAATGTCGGCTGCATCTTCCAGCCCGATTGACAGGCGAACCACATCAGGACCGGCACCGGCTGCTGTCTGCTGTTCTTCGGTCAGTTGCCTGTGGGTTGTCGAGGACGGGTGGATGATCAGGCTGCGTGTGTCGCCGACATTGGCGAGCAAGCTCAGCAGGTTCACATTGTTGACGAGTTTTTTCCCTGCTTCGTAGCCACCTTTCACCCCGAAAGTGAAAACGCTGCCTGCGCCTTTAGGCGCATATTTTTTCATCAGCTCATGGCTCGGGTCGCTTGCGATGCCCGCATAGGAGACCCAGCTCACCGCATCATGATTGTTCAGGTGATCGGCGACCTTCTGGGCATTTTCACAGTGACGTGCCATGCGAAGCGGCAGCGTTTCAATGCCAGTGATGATCATGAAGGCATTCATCGGCGAGATGGCAGGGCCAAGATCACGAAGTCCGATGACACGGGCTGCAATCGCGAAGGCGATTTCGCCAAACGTCTCGTGCAGTTTCATTCCGTGGTAGCCGTCATTTGGTTCTGAGAGAGATGGGAATTTGTCGGACGCGGACCAATCAAATTTACCGCCATCCACAATGATGCCGCCCATGGAATTGCCGTGTCCGCCAAGGAATTTGGTGGCCGAATGCAGCACGATGTCAGCACCATGAGAGAGCGGCTTGCAGAGATAGGGGGAGGCAAGCGTGTTGTCGACAATGAGGGGAACCCCCGCCTCGTGGGCGATGTCGGCAATGGCGGCAATGTCGGTAACCAGCCCGCCCGGATTGGCGATGCTCTCAATGAAGATGGCTTTTGTCTTGGGGCCAATTGCCGCTTTGATGGACGCGAGATCAGTGACGTCCGCCCAGTCTACATGCCAGTCGAACTTTTGGAATGAGACCCCAAACTGGGTGATGGACCCGCCATAAAGCTGGCGCGCGGCGACAAAGTGATCGCCTGGTTGCATCAAAGTGTGGAAGGCAACCAGCTGGGCGGAATGGCCTGACGCGGTCGCCAACGCAGCTACACCGCCCTCAAGCGTTGCTACCCGCTCTTCAAGCACGGCAGTCGTCGGGTTGGTGATGCGGGTATAGATATTGCCGAACGCCTGAAGATCAAACAGGCTGGCAGCGTGATCTGCATCGTCGAAGACGAAGGATGTCGTTTGATAGATAGGTGTGGTCCGGGCGCCAGTTGTCGGGTCCGGGGCGGCACCTGCGTGGATGGCCAGTGTGTCAAAACCGTAATCGCTCATGATGTTTCCCAGTTGCTTTTTGTGAGGGGCGCTTTGCAGGCGCTGATTTGATTTGAGTGTAGCAAGTTTAGACGGTTCGTTTAGCGGCCGTCCAAATCGAGGCGCTCATATTCTATTTTGGGGCAGCGGTTCATAATGACATTGAGCCCAGCGGCTTCAGCCCGTTTGGCAGCAGCCTCATTGACGATCTCCAGCTGCATCCAAACAGTTTTCGCACCAATGGCGATTGCCTCATCGGTTACGCCACCTGCATCCTCTGAGTTTCTGAAAACATCCACCATGTCTATGGGATGGGGAATGTCTGCCAGGGAGGCCATGACCTTTTGTCCAAGCAGGTCCTTGCCGGCAAGACCAGGGTTCACAGGTACGACCTGATAGCCTTTCGAGAGCAGGTATTTCATCACTTCGTGGCTGGCTCTGTGCTCCTTGTGGCTTGCGCCAACGAGCGCAATTGATTTTGTCTCGCCTAGAATTTGAGTGAGCAGGGCATCGCTGTAATCTAGATCATTCATCGGGGTGGTTTACCGGTCTTTCCATGTGGGGTCGCGCTTTTCGATGAACGCGTTGACACCTTCTTCTGCATCATGGGTCAGCATGTTCTTCACCATGACGTCACTTGTGTAGGCATATGCGTCGGAAATGCCGAGTTCCAGCTGCTCATAGAAAGCCTGCTTGCCGATGGAGACGGTGAGCGAAGATTTCGACGCGATCTTGGTTGCGAGGTCGGTGACCGCCTCGCTCAGCTTGTCCGAAGGGACAGCGCGATTGATCAGCCCAATGTCGGCGGCATGCTCAGCGTCCACCATGTCACCGCTCAACAGCATCTCCATGGCGTGCTTGCGGCTGACATTGCGGGAGAGGGCGACCATCGGCGTTGAGCAAAAGAGTCCGATATTGACGCCAGGTGTGGCGAAGTGAACATCATCGCCCGCAATGGCGAGATCGCAGGTCGCGACCAACTGGCAGCCCGCCGCCGTTGCGGTGCCGTGGACTTTGGCGATCACCGGCTTCGGGTTCTGCAGGATGGAAAGCATCATGGTGGAGCAGCGCTTCATGATGTCCTGGTAATAGGTGCGTCCACGATCGTCCCGCTGCCTTGCTGCCGTCAGTTCCTTCAAATCATGTCCTGCGCAGAAAACCGGACCGTTGGCTGCGAGCACGATGACGCGGACGGATGGATCTTTGGCGATGGCCTGCATCTCGTGCGTGAGGGCGGCCATCAGCGCTTCCGATAGGGAGTTGCGCTGCTTTGGACGATTGAGGGTGAGGGTGGTCATGCCTGCGCGGTCCTCACGCAATAAAACATCCTCTGAAATTTCGGCCTCTGATTGAGCCATTTTGCTCTCCCCGCTCAGTTTGGCAGTTTGACGAATGATACCGCCACAAGCCGTGCGCGTCAGGCTCGATTTGCGGACACCGTTGTCAGGACCTAATGTCACGAAAAATGAGGAGTAAACGATGGCGAGTGGGCTTGAGCCGGTGATGAGTGTGGCGGAACTGCGGGCGTTCTTTGTGGAAGCCTTTCCCCAAGCTTTGGGAACCTCTGGCGACGAGACATTGGTGGAGGAAATCTCATCTGGACGGGTTTTGATCCGGCGGAAAGTGTCTGAGGTCAATCTCCGTCCCGGGGGCACGATATCGGGACCTACGATGATGGCATTGGCCGATCACGCCATGTATGCAGTGATTTTGGGCCATATTGGACCTGTCGCGCTTGCCGTCACAACCAACCTCAATATCAATTTCCTCAGGAAACCAGGGCTTGAGGACCTGATGGCCGAAGCCCGTTTGCTGAAACTTGGGAAGCGCCTGGCTGTTGGTGAGGTCACGATCTTCAATGAGGGTGAAGAGGCGGATCCGGTTGCCCACGTGACCTCTACCTATTCAATTCCGCCAAATCGATGAATTTTGCGGTATTTAAATACCGTAAACTTAAGCCTCTGAAACTCTTCACCTATTTCGACACATATCCGTTTGACTTGTCGAACGCGCTCCCCTAAAACTCGCGCCAACAGGCACCCATGATGGGTGCCTTCTCGTATTTAATAGGGTGAGATTAGGGTCAAAATGAAAACCTTCTCCGCAAAACCCACAGACATAGACAAGAAATGGATCGTGATCGACGCTGAGGGCCTCGTTGTTGGCCGTCTCGCCTCCATCATTGCGATGCGCCTTCGCGGTAAGCATCTGCCGATTTTCACGCCTCATATGGACTGTGGTGACAATGTCATCGTCGTGAACGCTGAAAAAATTGCGATGACCGGCAAGAAGCTGACGGACAAGAAATACTACCGTCACACGGGTCATCCTGGTGGGATCAAGGAAACCACGCCGGAGAAACTCCTGGCTGGCAAATTCCCAACGCGGATTGTTGAGCTTGCTGTGCAGCGGATGCTGCCTGGCGGACCTCTCTCTCGCAAGCAGATGTCTAACCTGCACATCTATGCAGGCACCGATCATCCGCATGAAGCACAGAAGCCCGAAAAGCTTGATGTCGCAGCCATGAATTCTAAGAACGTGAGGAGTGCGTAATGTCTGAAGAAACACGCACACTGGAAGACCTAAAAGACGTGGTCGCACCGGTTGAAGAAGCGCCTGCTCCTCGTGAGCCAAAGATCGATCAGTATGGCCGGTCTTATGCAACAGGTAAGCGGAAGGACGCGGTTGCTCGTGTCTGGATCAAGCCTGGCGCCGGTCGCATCATGGTCAATGACCGTGAGCTTGAAGTTTACTTCGCGCGTCCTGTGCTTCGCATGGTGCTGCGTCAGCCATTGGTTGCTGCGGGTCGTGAAAATCAGTTCGATATCATCTGCAAAGTTTCTGGTGGTGGCCTGTCAGGTCAAGCCGGTGCGGTGCGGCATGGTATTTCAAAAGCGCTTACCTACTATGAGCCAGGCCTTCGCGCGGTTCTGAAAAGCGGTGGCTTCCTCACACGCGACAGCCGCGTTGTGGAACGTAAAAAATATGGCCTTGCGAAAGCGCGCCGGAGCTTCCAGTTCTCCAAACGTTGATATTGTTTGGGTTCAGAGTTCAAAGGGGCGCCAGCGAGGCGCCCCTTTTTTTGTTATGGTTGCAGACTAGACGATGAGATGGTGATTGAGATGAAACGGGTATTCATTGACGGCGAAGCGGGAACAACCGGCCTCCTCATCCGGGATCGGATTGTGGGTCGGCGCGACATTGAGCTTTTGCAGATTGATCCGGCAAAGCGCAAAGACGTAAGCGAACGGAAGCGCCTGCTGAATGCTGCTGACATTGTATTCCTGTGCCTGCCTGATGAAGCAGCCATCGAGGCGGTGTCGTTGATTGATAATCCGGACACTGTTGTGATTGATGGCTCGACCGCCTTTCGGGTAGCCGATGGCTGGACCTATGGCTTTCCAGAGATGACAAAGGACCATCGGGCCGCAGTTACGGGCTCCAAGCGGATCAGCAATCCAGGCTGTTATCCAACCGGGACAATTGCACTCGTGCGGCCTTTGGTTGACGCCGGCATATTGCCAAAAGACTTTCCGCTGACGATTAACGCCATCTCGGGCTATAGCGGTGGCGGGAAGGGCATGATTGCCGAGTTTGAAGATGCCCAAGCACCTGTCACCTCTGAGCAACCTTTCAGACTCTATGGGCTGACATTGGCGCATAAGCATGTGCCGGAAATGCAGGTCTATGGTGGGCTCAATCACAAGCCACTCTTCTCACCTGCAGTGGGTCGCTATCGGCAGGGCATGTTGGTGGAGGTGCCTGTGCAGCTTTGGTCGCTTGCGTCGGATGCAACGCCGGATCAAATTCGCGATGTTCTGGCAGATCACTACGCGGGTGAGCGGTTTGTGTCGGTCGCTGGTTCAGAGGAAACAGCGGGCATTGCCAACATTGACCCTGAGGGCCTCAATCATACGAATGAGATGAAGCTCTTTGTATTCGGCAATGAAGAGACAGAGCAGGTACGTCTCGTGGCACTTCTCGATAATCTCGGGAAGGGGGCATCCGGGGCTGCGGTTCAAAGCATGAACCTGGTTCTGGGGCTTGATGAGGCAACGGGGCTGGTGCCGGACGCATAGGTGGGAACAATGATCGAATACACCAACAAGACAGTTCTGGTGACAGGTGCCGCGTCGGGCATCGGTGAGGCGACGGCGGTTGCTCTAGGGAATCGAGGCGCGCGGGTGCTCTGTGCAGATATTGATGCTGAGGGCGTTGCAGACACAGTATCGAAGGTCGGCAATGGAGCGCAGGCGATTGTTTGCGATCTCGGTGACTCAACTGCTGCCGGTAAGCTTGTCGACCAGGCCTACGAAATGTCGGGTCACTTAGACCTTGTCTTTTCGAATGCGGGTATTGGTCATCGCAGTTCTCTTGCCAAAGAACCTTTTGATGAGACCGACGCGATGTCGGCGCTCTTTGAGATCAACTTCTTTGCTGGTCCGAAGATCGCGCAGGCCTATGCGCGCCATCTTGAAAAAGATGGGCGGCGAGGGCGGTTCATGGTGACCGCTTCTGAAAACTCGTTGAGCGTTCCTCAGGCTGTCCGTGCTGGAAAGATGGTCTTCTATGGTGCGACGAAACACGCACTGCTGGTCGCGATGGAATGGCTGCGCATTGAACAGGAAAAAGCGAACCTGCTTGATCTGCATGTTTTGATGCCAGGTGCTGTCTACACACCGCTGGTTGCCCGCAATTTGCCTGATCCGTCTATGGCGCCGGCTGAGCTTGAGCTGATTTCATCAGAACAATGTGCAGAAATTGCCCTTAAAGGTATGGACCTTGATCTATTTTATATTCCAACGCAGGCGCACCTGCTGGATGACATGCAGCCGCGTATCCAAGATGTTGAGGCATCTCTGAAAGCGCTGGGGATAGAAAAGATCTATTGAATTCTCAAAACCGGATGAGGGCGACACCTGCTGCGACGATGATGGCAGCTGCAATGCCAATTCGCCCGACAGGCTCTTTCAAGATATAGGCGGACAAGAAGGCAGCGAAGATCACGCTGGTTTCGCGGAGTGCTGAGACAAGTCCAAGGGGCGCCACGCTCATGGCATAAATGACGAGTGCATAGGCCACCATCTGCAACGCAGCTCCGCCAAAGGCAACCGCCCCAACCGATTGGGTCGTGCGCATGGAGCGCCAGCCCCGGCGGTAGAGGCCGATGGAAAAGAACATCAAACCGTCGATAGCAAAAAGCCAGAAGACATAGGTCATGGGTGTTTGGGCGACGCGGCCTCCAATGCCGTCCAGCATTGTGTAGCTGGCAATGAAAGCTGCTGTCCCCAGCGCATAAAGGGTCGCTTTGCGCTCATCTGATGATCCGCCCCGGCGCTGCCATGCGAGGCTCATAATACCGCCCGTCACCAGCACCAACCCGGCCATCGCATATAGGGAGATGGTCTCACCAATTACCAGAAAAGCAGCGATCGCGACCAGAAGCGGCGCGGTGCCCCGTGCGATGGGGTAGACATGGCCCAGATCACCATAGGTGTATGCTCGAACGAGAAAGAGCTTGTAGCCCGTGTGCAGAACCAGAGTGGCAGCGAGGATCGCCCAGGTCTCCCGGTTTGGGAACGGGAGGAAGGGCAGAACCGGCAGTGCCAAAAGACCACAAGTACCTGTCATGAGGGCTAGGGAATTCAGCCGATCATCGCCCGCGCGGACCATTGCGTTCCAGCTGGCGTGCATCAGGGCTGTGAGCAGTACGAGACCGATGAGTGTGAGGCTAATGTCTGTTTCCATGGGCGGACCATAGAGCGCGGCCTGCAGCGCGCCTATTGAGCGAAAGAGCAAACCGGCTTGCACCAGTCTGGTGGTCGGTCCTGCTGCACTTCCAGGGCACCCGGCGCCGGGCACATGACGGCAACAAATCGCGAAAACCCCTAAATGTCGCTATTTGATCTGGTTACGTTCGCGGCGTTTATCCTATAGGGTGTGCTTAAGAATTATCTGTGATCCTCTGCGGCGTTCGTAGAGGAGTGCGAGAAGGGGTCTGACCTATGGATGGTCGTTTGTGCGGGGTCGTTATGACAAATGAGAGTCAATCAGATGAAGTGCGTTCATCTGCCAAATCAGGAATGATTGTACGAGCGACCAAACGCTTGAGTGCGGTGATGCTGGTTGTTGGTCTGGCGGCTTGTTCGACAGCACCTGACTGGGCCCGCCCTGGCTTGATCTATGGTGATGACGCAGAAGCCGCTGCAGCTGACCCAAACACAGAAAAAGACTTTCCAGAACTTTCTGACGTCCCGGGTCAGATTCCTGCCCGTAGCTCCGAAGCAGAGCTAAGGGCTGCTGCTGAAGGTCTTGCTGCTGATAGAGAACGGGCTCGTTATTCTGATGAAGTTTTGCGGGGTGGAACCGGCACACCGGCACCTGCACCGCGTAGTGCCGCACCAGCGCCTGCACCAGCGGCGCTTCCAGTAGCTTCGATCCCTGCACGTGCGCCGACCACAGCATCTGTTGCAAGTGAGGCGGGCGTTATTCCGCTGCCAGCACGCGGCGGGCGATCATCGCTTACGCCTACTGGGTCTGAGCCTGCTGCTGTGAGCGACCAAGCGACCCGCGCTGCGGCAACGACAGAAATTGCCGTTCAACCAAGCCCGGCACCGCAGGCTGTGGCCCCAGCTCCTGCACCACAGCCAGTTGCAGCTGCAACGCCTGTTGCGCCTTCGCCTGTTGGGCCTGCGCCTGCTGCCCAATCCTCTCGGCAACCTGCAGTTCCCGCCGTGCCAAATTCAGGACGTATCGCAAGCACGTCTCAAGCAAGTACGTCCCAACCGAGCACATCCTCGTCCTCTGCGACGCCGAACTATCGCGAGCGTCCTCCTGCACCGGCGGTGACCTCAGAGCCCGCGGCCCGGACGGTCGTTGCTCCGACACCGCGCGTCGCACCTTCGGTTGCAGCGGCTGCGCCGATTCAACGGTCGAATACGTCATTTGAACCTTCTTCTGCGCCTGCTTTAACGCAAGACGCACTTGAAGCGGCTGGGCCGGTGGTTTCGTCGCGGTATGGTGCGTCTGGCGCGCCAACGGGGTCTGCTGATCCTGAGGACCCTGTTGAGGTCAATCTTGATGCCCTGCGCGGGCTTGGACCAGGCGCATCGCTCGCGCCCTCACATGCCGCGCCTAATGGTGCTGCGTATGCAAACCAGGGCGGGCCGGGCAATATCCCGCCATATGTGGTGAGTTTTGCTCATGGATCGACAGGCCTGAACGCGGAAGACCGCCAGAAAATAGCCGATGCTGCGGCAAGTGCCGCTGCCTATAGCGGCATTGTGCGGGTGGTGGGCCATGCTTCCAGCCGGACCGGCGATTTGGGTGTCGGACAGCATTTGCTGGCTAATTTCGGTGTTTCGCTGGATCGAGCGACGACCGTCGCCAACGAGTTGATCCGAGCGGGCGTGGACGCGTCCCGGGTGGTTGTTGAAGCCAAAGGGGATAGCGTCCCGGTCTACTACGAATCTATGCCTGCTGGTGAAGCTGGAAACCGCCGCGCGGAAATTTTCATCGAGTAAGCAATTGCAAGCGTGGAATCGGCCATTCTTTGGCCTTTTTCAGCCGTTTATTTCACCTATTCTGATTATCAACCCTGGCCACAGGCCGGGACACGGGAAACCCGTGGCCCGCTCCGGTTTTTGACGGTATAAGAGCGCCCGTCGGCGCTTTTGTGCCAAAACCCATGATTGGCACAGGCTGTCTAGCCGGAGTTCTTTAAATGACTGAGGAATTTCATCGCATTAAACGTCTGCCCCCCTACGTTTTGGAGGTGGTAAACCGTCTCAAAGCGAAGGCGCGTGCAGAAGGTCGCGATATTATCGATTTCGGGATGGGAAATCCCGATATGCCGACGCCACAACATATCGTCGATAAGCTGATTGAGACGGTTAAAGACCCAAGAACGCATCGTTATTCGGCCTCTCGGGGCATCCCTGGCCTGCGGAAAGCGCAGGCAGGTTACTACGAGCGCCGCTTCGGTGTGACTCTCGATCCGGAGACACAGGTGATTGCGACGCTTGGCTCTAAGGAAGGGCTTGCGAACCTTGCTCAGGCGATCTCAGCACCTGGCGATGTGATCCTGGTGCCAAATCCGACATATCCAATCCACGCCTTCGGGTTCATCATCTCCGGGGGCGTTGTACGTCACCTTTTGGGTGGGATTGAGCCGGGCGAAGAATATCTGCGTACGCTTCACCGGGCATTGAAGCATTCGGTCCCCGCACCGTCTGCGCTGGTGCTTAATTATCCAGCAAATCCAACAGGTTATGTGGCAACGTTAGACTTCTACAAAGAGGTTGTTCAGATCGCGAAACAGCACGAACTGTTTCTGATTTCTGATCTCGCCTACGCTGAAATCTACTTTGACGACAATCCACCGCCATCGCTGCTGCAAGTACCCGGCGCCATGGATCTCGCTGTTGAGTTCACCTCTTTGTCGAAAACCTTCGCGATGCCTGGCTGGCGGATGGGCTTTGGTGTCGGCAATGAACGTCTTATTGGTGCGCTGGGCCGGATGAAGTCCTATCTCGATTATGGAGCATTTACGCCAATTCAGGTTGCGGCGACCGCTGCTCTCAATGGGCCAACGGACTGCATCGAGGAAATTCGCGAAACCTATAAAACGCGCAGAGATATTTTGATCGACAGCATGGCGCGGGCTGGCTGGGATATTCCCAAGCCGCAGGC
>JAJFGY010000120.1 GCA_021775935.1 Alphaproteobacteria bacterium | reverse complement strand
GCGCAACCGCATCCGCGATCTGCAGAAGTTCCAATCTATTTGCGCTCACAGCCTGAGCCATTGTCTCGTCTCCGTTTTAGCCTCGCGCCAGGGGCGCTAATGTTAAGCCTCGCGCCAGGGGCGCTAATGTTAAGCCTCGCGTCTTAAACGCTTCGTATTTCAACTACACCTGACGGGTCAGGTGTCAGCACCTGAAAGCCGTTTTCCACTTTCATCAATCAATGTGTCGGTCATCACAAGGCGTGCATCGCTTACGAGCCGAAAGGGCAGGCCAACGATCTGTGGCTCGTCATGCCCATCAATGTCCATTTTCAAGAGCACTTCGCCATCTTCCATGCCCTGCAACAGGCCGCGGAAGCGTTTGCGTCCCGCCAGCATTTCCGACAGTTCCAGTTTGGCCTCAAAGCCCGCCCAGACATCAAAGTCTTTTTCCCGCGTGAGCGGGCGACCAATGCCGGGAGATGAGACTTCCAGTGTGTAATTATTCTTGATCGGGTCTTCCACATCCAGGATTGCTGATGCGGCCCGGCTGACACTTTCGCATCCCGCCACCTGCATCGTGCCATCCGGTTTCTCCGCCATCAGCTGCAGAACTGCCCCGCCTTCACCGGTCAGGCGAACGCGGACAAGTTCAAAGCCCAAATCCTCGATGGCAGGCTCAATCAGGTCAGCGATACGAGTCGCAACGGCACCCGGCGCAACCAAATGGCTGCGTTCCCTTGCATCGTCGTTGTTGCTCTCGCTTTGCACGAAATAGATAACCTTGTGGAGCTCACTAGCAAAAACAGGAGCCCAGATAACAAAAAAAGCGGGGCCCCGGTCTGGAGTTCCCACTTTCAACAATCAGGCTAGGCCTGCTATGTGAAAATTCGAGTGCACATTACTCCCAGAAAGGGGGGCTTTTCAAGCGCTTTATTGCACCTGCGCTGATTGCATATACTCAAGCTGCTGATAGGCGCCTGGCTACCGGCTCTTGCGCCGGAACGTCAGATAGACAGGTACACGACCCTCGCGACCCGCCTTTGCCTCATATCTTGTGCCAGGCCAATCGTCGGGCCGGACCCGCCAGTCCGCTGCAGTATCTGCCTGCCACTCGAATATCCCATGGGCCCGGACTTCACGAAGAGTCCATCGACAATAGTTTTTGATGTCTGTGGCAACGCGGAATTCCGCTCCGTCTTTCATGATCCGGGCGAGCTGGTCCAACGTCTCATGTGAGACAAAACGGCGCTTGTGGTGCCTTTTTTTGTGCCACGGATCGGGAAAGAGCAGAAAGACCCGGTCAAGAGACGCATCATCCAGGCGCTCAAGCACGTCGCGTGCGTCATTATGATGGACCCGCACATTGGACAGGCTTTTTTTGTCCACTTCCGCTAGCAGTTTCGCCACGCCGTTGATGAAGGGCTCACACCCGATCAGACCAACGGTCGGATTTGCCTGAGCCTGCGCAATCAAATGCTCTCCACCGCCAAATCCTATCTCAAGCCAGACTTGTTCAGTTGATGGATCAAACAAGGACAACGGGGCAATATTGTCAGCCCCGATTGGCACAGATAATTTTGGCAGCAGATCACGCATCAGGCTCTCCTGATGACCGCGAAGCTTGTGGCCCTGCCGGCGCCCGTAAAGAAGACGCCGCCGACCGAGATCATCGGCAGGCGGCGTTTGTTTTTCTGACATGGCTTTTAGAGCTAACCGGTTAAGGCAGCTCAGCCGTGATCGCATCGACCAGATCAGTTTTTTCCCATGAGAAACCACCGTCTGCTTCCGGCTCGCGGCCAAAGTGACCGTAGGCGGCTGTGCGCGCATAAATTGGGCGGGACAGATTGAGCTGCTCACGGATACCACGTGGGCTCAGATCCATTGCCTTGGCAACAGCGACTTCAAGCGCTGCTTCTTCGACTTTACCGGTTCCGTGTGTGTCCACATAGACTGACAGAGGCTTGGAAACGCCGATCGCATATGCCAGCTGCAAGGTGCATTTGTCTGCAAGGCCCGCTGCGACAACGTTTTTGGCGACATAGCGCGCCGCATAGGCTGCAGAGCGGTCGACCTTGGTTGGGTCTTTCCCAGAGAATGCGCCGCCGCCGTGCGGTGCTGCGCCGCCATAGGTATCCACGATGATCTTACGACCGGTAAGACCGGCGTCACCATCCGGTCCCCCGATGACAAAGAGACCGGTTGGGTTCACATAGAACTCATCGTCGGGACACATCCAGCCTTCGGGAAGAACTTCTTCAACCACTGGACGGACAAGCTCTCGAATAGCCGCCTGATCAAGACCTTCATCATGCTGGGTAGAGACAACAACTGAGGTTGCGCCGACAGGCTGCCCGTTCACATATTTCAATGTGACCTGGCTCTTTGAGTCAGGACCAAAACCCTTTACAGCGCCGCTGTGGCGCAGCTCGGCCATACGCTTGAGGATCAGGTGAGAATAATAAATTGGTGCCGGCATCAGCACAGGTGTTTCTTTGCAGGCATAACCAAACATGATGCCCTGGTCGCCAGCGCCTTCGTCTTTATTGCCAGATGCATCAACACCCTGAGCAATGTGGGCAGACTGGGCGTGAAGATGAACGGCAACATCGGCGTTCTTCCAATGGAAGCCATCCTGCTCGTAGCCAATGTCTTTCACCGCTGCGCGCGCGGCTTCCTCAATGATCTGGGGGGTGATGCTATCAGGCCCGCGCACCTCACCGGCCAGGACAATCCGGTTGGTTGTCGTCAGCGTTTCACACGCGACGCGGGAGAGTGGATCTGCGGCCAAGAAGAGGTCCAATACCGCGTCAGAGATTCGGTCGCAGACCTTGTCTGGATGGCCTTCGGAAACCGACTCACTGGTAAACAAATAATCTGATCTTGGCACGCTCTTACGTCTCCCATTTTTATCTGCTGTGCGCTGTTTGAGCAATCAGCAGCAGACGCGCTTTAAAGTGCGGAGGCTGTTCTGACAAGGTTTCTTTGTAAGGTCAAGGTGAGACGGCCCCTCATTTACTCTCCGGTACTCTCGAGTACTCGCGGGTACTCTCGGGCGAGATCATCCGCCTTGGTTTTGAGCCAGTGCTTTGAGCAGATCCAGAATACGTTTTCTTACATCGGCGTCTTCTATCGCAAAGAACGCGCTGATTAGAGCAACGCCTTCAGATGTCGAGAGGAGGTCCAGGTTGAAACCCTGAGCGGGACCATCAGAGAATCCGGGCACTTGCTCTTGTTCACTTGCGGGTAATCCGTCGAAAAAATAGTCAACCGGAACATTCAGTGTTTGCGCAATTTGGTAGAGCCTGCTTGCCCCAATGCGGTTTGACCCTTTTTCATACTTCTGAACTTGCTGGAACGTCAGACCCAGCTCGTCCCCCAGTTTTTCCTGGCTCATGCCGACCAACATGCGGCGCATTCGGACGCGTGAGCCAACATGAATATCGATCGGGTTGGGCGTTTTCCGCGGCAAATCTTGTCTCTCTTGCTTTTTTGATTGGGGGAACCGACCCCGTGCCGGTAGATATTATGATCTGGACCCGATTTTCTGTAGAGAGGGCACTTTCATAAGCACAGGAACTTCTTTGTTTCAAAAAACAATCTGGTTTTCCTTTGCAAAAAACGCATTGCAATTGGAACACAACCTTAGGTTAGTGCCTTTTCGGGTTTGCTGAAAGCCCTATTCTTCTGAGGAACTTATGGCTGTCTTGTTGAGCCTGGTCTTGCCAAAAGGCCAACTGCAATGAGAAGGACCAGAAAGAGCCAATCGCCCATGCGCGCATAAAGTGTTGGCGGCAGCGCTTGAGGCAGACGCGTATCGATCACCCCTTCACGGTTTAATGCAATTGTCGCTAACAATTGTCCGAAGGGGTCAATCATCGCCGAGATGCCGGTATTGGCCGCCCGCGCGACAGGCAAGCCCTGCTCAACCGCGCGCAATCTGGCCTGTGCCAGATGTTGATAGGGCCCTGCGGAACTTCCAAACCAAGCATCATTGGTGACGTTCACCATCCACCCTGGGCGCGTTGCCCCAACAACACCCCCTGAAAAGATAATTTCATAGCAGATCAGCGGGCTGACAGATGGCGCTCCAGGAACCGCCAGGGTCTGCGGCCCCGGTCCAGACTGGTATCCACCGCGCAGCTGCGTCAGCTGTGTCAGCCCGATTGCCTCAAGAACCGACTGAAAAGGCAGATACTCTCCAAAAGGAACAAGGTGTCCTTTGTCGTAGGTCGCTCGGATTTCCCCATCCGGGCCCACAATGTGAAGGGAGTTATAAAATCGCCCAAGCTCACGCTCGGGTCGGTTTGCATCCGGTTCGCCGCGCACGGACCCCAAAAGCAAAACACCCCCCGGGGCCAATACTCGAGAAATCGCAGATCTCACAACAGGTTCGCGGTCGACCAGATAGGGCAAGGCCGATTCCGGCCAAACAATATGCGTGGGCTTGCCACCCTGATCATTGGGAGCATCGCTCATCCGCAGAAACTGTCCGACAATTTCTTGTCGGTTCTCGGGCTTCCACTTCTCCCTTTGAGGAATATTGGGCTGAACAAGGCGCAGATTAACCCCGTCAACCCAAGCACCTTCCGATGCCATCAATCGAACGGCGCCGCCAAACCAGACCAGGCCCAGAACCGCGAACGCCACAGCTGTCGGCCGCCAAACACCAAGCTCTCTTATGCCTTTGTCTCCTCGAGGGGCGCGACGTCGGGGATCGTAGGCGGCGACGGTCATAAACGTTACGAGGATCAAAAGCGTGGCACCGTAAACGCCAAACAGTGCCGTGCTCTGCATCAGGGCGTCGGACGCTGAGACAACATGGCCGACCACGTTCCACGGAAACCCCGTCAGAATGTGGCCGCGCAACCATTCTGCAATCGCCCAGGCAATGGCGAGCGACAATGTGCGTCGATAGCCTGGTGCCCAAAAAAAGCGCGCGGCTGCGAAAGCTGCAGCGGTGAAAAGAGCAAGACCCGCGGGCAGGCCAGTCACGGCAAACGGCAAGAGCCAGCCGAAGGTTTCTGCCTCAACAAGAAAGGCCTCACCAATCCAATAGAGCCCTCCTAAAAAATAGCCGAAGCCAAACCACCACCCGATAGCCGCAGCGGCGCGTGCTGGCTTCCAGTCTGTTTTGGACGGGTCACCGGTTCCATCAAGCAGCCAGACAATTGCAGGAAGCGTGAACAACAAAATCGCGAGCAGATGGACCGGTGGCTGGGCCGCAACGGTGAGGAGGCCAGCACCAAAAGCGATGGCAAGACGTTTCCATCCCGACAGTGTTTGAAGCCAGGTCGCCAACCGCTCCAGCATTACAAATCCGCGGCCTGCTATATCTGCCGCCTTACTCACGTCAGGATTTGTCATCGACGCCCGCAGCTTTGGGGGCTTTCTCTGCGGGCACTTCACCACTCCCGGCAGCCAATGCGGTTTCGTCCGGCAGCGATGTCACCGAGGGTGTTTCCTGATGAACGCGCAGGCGCTTAATCCGGCGGGCATCCGCGTCACGAATTTCAAATTCAATCCCTGCGGGATGAGAAATCAACTCTCCGCGCTGCGGCACACGGCCAACAAGTGAGAAGACAAGACCGCCCAAGGTATCGGCATCATCATCTTCCGTTCGGTCAACCAGGGTGAGCTCAAGCATGTCTTCCAAATCTTCTATCGAGGCCCGGGCAAGGGCATCAATCGTTCCATCGCTCGACTGGATGAGCGACGCGCGTTCTGCAACATCATGCTCGTCTTCGATGTCACCGACAATCTCCTCTACCAGATCCTCAATCGACAGGAGACCGTCTGTGCCGCCATATTCATCAACCACCAAAGCCATATGAATGCGCGAAGATTGCATCTTCAACAGAAGATCCCTCGCAGGCATTGAGGGCGGTACGAATAAGACTGTTCGACGGATGGTCCGCAAGTCAAACGACCCGCGATCATTTGGATGCGCTGCCATCCAGCTCAAGACATCTTTGATGTGAACCATGCCAATCGGCTCATCAAGGGTCTCGCGATAAACCGGCAAACGCGAATGCGACTTTTCTCTTGTGAGTGCCAACAGGTCCTCAAGAGACGCAGAGATTTCCACGGCGACAATGTCTGCTCGAGGCACCATCACATCATCAACCCGTTGCTCCGCGAACTTCAATATGTTCATCAACATATGGCTCGCCTGGGGTCCAAGCTCTTCTTTCGCCGCGTGCTCCCCGATCGCACTTTCAATACTCTCGCGCAAGGTTTGACCTTCGGTCTGACCAGGAAGCTTTTTCATAACCCATTGCAGAAGACGCGCCCATGAGCTTGGCTGCCGCTCCGAATTTTCATTTCCTGCGGACACAAGCTGTCCCTTTCTACCACCAAGCTCACTCATGCTTTATCTTCCATGCGGCGCTCAGCATAAGGGTCCTTAATCCCAATACGACCGAGCAGCTCGCGCTCCTTTGCTTCCATTGTTTCTGCATCTGCATCCGCCAGATGATCATACCCCAAAAGATGCAGGACCCCATGCACGACCAGATGGGCCAGATGATCATCAAAGCTCTTATTCTGCGCTTCTGCTTCTTCCCTGAGTGTCTCGCTGGCCAGCGCGATGTCTCCAAGTGACGATGGCTCGTCATAAAATGCATCTGCGGGAGTGGGTGCATGAGGAAAGGAGAGAACATTGGTTGGCTTGTCCTGGCCTCTAAACTTTCGGTTCAGGGACTGAACAAAAGCATTGTCGGCCAATAGGATGCTCACCTCTGCTGCCGGACGGTCTCCCACTTGCTCAAAAACCAGTTGAGCAACACGCAAGACAACTTCCTCCGATGCAGCATCCCATTCGCCACCAGCGCGGGACATCTCTACCGACAAGTAAGGCGGGACGATCTGGAGGCTATCAGGGTCGTCAGAGCGATCTGTGCTCACGATTTTTCTCCGCCTTTGTATTTGCCGGGGGTTAGCAGGTCACTTTCATCTGCCCCATATGCCTGCACGATGCGGGTCACCAATGGATGACGCACAACATCGCGGGCTGTGAAGTGTACGGTCGAAACTCCTTTCACTCCTTCAAGGACGCGCAGTGCATCCCCCAGGCCTGATTTTGCACCAAGCGGCAGATCTACCTGGCTCGGATCACCGGTGATCGCCATGCGGCTGTTTTCGCCCAGGCGCGTCAAAAACATTTTCATCTGCACAGGCGTACAGTTTTGAGCTTCGTCCAGAATGACAAAAGAGTTGGCGAGTGTGCGGCCGCGCATAAAGGCAAGCGGCGCGACTTCAATCTCGCCTGACTCAAGACCCGTCATTACCTGTTCGCCAGGAAGACTGTCATAGAGCGCGTCATAGAGAGGGCGCAGGTAGGGATCTATTTTCTCGCGCATGTCTCCGGGTAAAAAACCCAATCGCTCGCCCGCCTCCACTGCCGGTCTGGACAGAATGATGCGATCCACTTTCTTCTGCAGCAACATAGAGACCGCCACGACAACGGCCAGATAGGTTTTGCCGGTCCCGGCAGGGCCGACGCCGAAAACAAGCTCATTGTCTAAAAGCGACTGCATATAGGTGCCCTGCGTCGGAGACCGGGGCGAGATGACGCGCTTGCGCGTGGTGATTTGCAGCTTGCTGTTCGACCCCGAACCACGTTCGCGGTCCGCTTTGGGGGCATTGGCCATACGAATGGCTCCATCTACTTCGCCGGGGGTGACTTCAAGACCTGATTTCAGCCGGGCATATAAATCTTTGACGACAATTTCTGCGCGCTTACGGGCATCGCGGGTTCCTGTGAGAACCAGTTCATTGCCACGGGATGTCGCCAGAACACCTAGCTCTTGCTCAAGACGCGCAAGATGCCGGTCATGTTCGCCAAACAATTCGCTCAACAGCTGGTTGTCATCGAAGTCGATAACGAGACTGCCCTTCTTTTCATCTGGGCGTCCTGCGGTTGATTGGGTCAAATTTGGCGGGCTCCTCGATTGGAAT